>JABXHZ010000134.1 GCA_013373335.1 Cyclobacteriaceae bacterium
AAAACAATATTCCCTGTGCTGATTAAATCATTGTATGTTGCAGATGCAGGATTATAAGCAATTTTAACATTGCCATAATTGCTTAAGCTATCATTTAATTGCTCTAAACTCAAGCCTCCATTTTTGATTAATTGTCTGTAGCTAGAAATTTTTTTTTGACGATTTGAAAGTAATTTTATATAATGATTATACTCAATTGAATTGGAAGATATATCATCTAAAAGTCTTTTCGAGTAAATTAATTTAGCAGACTTTTCTTTATTGTCCTCATTCCAATTATTTATTTGAAGTGCAATCAAAATTCCAATAACAACAAGCACAATTTCTCCAATAGCATAAATTAGATATTTACTAAATTTATTTTCTGAGAGCAGTTTTTGCCTAATTTTTCTAAAGAATTTTATCATTGGGTTTCTTTTTTCTAATCTAGTATAACTGTCTAGTATATGACCAATAGTGGATTTCGGCCTAATAAACTATCTGGTAGCAATGATCTTTAATTTAAAGTTTAATGTTTTAAATAAGCATTAAATCCGCTTTTACTTATATACTATGTTGGCAATAGTTTTTTATTCTGTCTGTTTGAATTCTTTGCTTATCGAATAATCCCCTTTTAGCGTTTTATAAACCACGCCTTTCCAAATTTCTCCATTTTCCAACTCGAAGGTTAAATCGTAATTGGTTCCATTTACAATTTGTTTCCTAGCGCTTAAAACTCTTTTAAGTTTTGCATCCTTATTAATCTGAGAAAAAACGAAGTTAACTGCGTCTTTTACATCTTGGTTGATTTCTATTTCTTCCCAAGATCCTATCATTTGGGGTTGATTGGCATTATGAAAATCCCCTTTATAAATGATCCCGACAATGTTAATATCTTTAATCTTTAAGGGATCAATCTTAAATGGATTTTCATTCAGAATTGTAAAATTTGCATTCTTACCCAATTTTAAAGAACCAATTTCATTTTCTAAATTTAAAGTTCGTGCCGCATCAATGGTTATAGCTTTAAGAGCATCAAAAACAGAAATTCTTTGATCTTGTGAGAATTTACTTCCTTGGGAGGTTTGTCGGTTCACCGCAGTCCAGACTAATGTTAATGGTTCTACTGGAGCCATTGAAAAGTCCGAATGAAATGAAAGAGGAATATTTTGATCTGTTAGAAGTTTAAGTGCTACAAGATTTTCAGCACGTTCAGAACCAAGCCCAAACTCTGCATATTTATCGGCTAGTGCCCATAGATAATATGGATTTACAGAAGCTTCAATGCCCAGATCAGCCATTTCCCGAGTCATTGATTCATCGAAATAACCCATATGATGCAGGGTTAGACGATGGTCTTTCCTTGGATTGGTTTTCTGCGCCTTTTTTACCAGATCAATAACCATTTGTTGCCCTAAATCTCCGTTTGAATGGACATGAATTCTATAATCATTATTCCAATACATCATAAGTTGCTCTTCGAATAAATCCAGCGGTGTCATCCATTCTCCATGATGCCCATCTGTGTATCCATCCTTCATTTGCATGAGTTGAGAATAAATAGCCCCGTCTGAGAATAGTTTTACCTGTTTTGGTAAAAACTTAACATTTGTCCGGTTATAAGAACTTACAGTGTCCAAGGTCTCCATAAATGACATGGCTTCTTCATTACCACCTTTCATTCCATATAACTGGGTTCCACTTGGAATCAAATACACATCATAGGGAGGGTTGTTTTCCATTTCCTTCATGAGTAATTTTAGTTCTCCGTCAAAATCAGAACTTGGAAATCCGGGTTCTGCGATAGTTGTGATACCATTTTGACGTAACAATTCACTCATGGTGCTGAGACCTTTGAGATAGCTTGTTGGTTCAAGTAAGATGGGAGCCATCTTGGGTACTAGTGCAAGCCAGCCTCCTTCAAAAAAATGACCTTTACTCCAATTTACTTGAGGGTTATTTATAAAATCACTTTCCTTGATGCCTAATTTGGTAATCGCAGCATCATTTAAATAAATTTCATGGAAGGAGCGGTGTATGATCCCCACTGGTTGATTTCCGGCAATTGTATTAAGCAGGTCTCTCGATAGTTCTCCATGCCAAAGTTGATGATACCCCCAGATGAAATAAATTTGATCTAGGATGGCATTTGATTTTATGGATTCGCTAATTCTATTGCGATATGCTTGTTCCCTTTGGACACCTTCTTTGGTTCCAGAAGGTAATTTCCAATCATAAGGAGCAATGATTTCGTTTTGAAGCATGATGGCGGCCAGAGAGGGGTGCAAATGAGGTTCAATAAAACCTGGCAAAAGTGTCCTGCCGTCCAAATTAAATTTTGTTGAATTTTTATACCTGTTTTCAGCAGTTTTTAGATCTCCTTCATAAATAATTTTCCCATTGGCTACTACTACGGATTCCGAATATTGAGGCGTTTCTCCTTCCATCGTGATGATATCTCCGCCATAATAAATTATGGCCGGGTCATCTGTATTTTTACTTTTTTTCAGTGATTCATTGCATGAAGAAAGTAGGACGGTACTAAGGATGAAGAATAAAAAAGTTAATGGTTTCATGCTGTTATAGTTATAGCCAACGGTCCGTATGGGAGCAGTTGCGGATTATCAATTAACTGTCTTTCAGTTAGAAAGATAATTAAAAAACAAGAATACCGATTCAAGTTTGCCCCCTAAAAGGCTATTGCATTTAAACCTTGTTGTAGGTAGTGCTTAAGATATTTCTCTATTGAAATATAATGCCTTATCTATCCAAAAGTCGAGATCTTCTTCAGAGTCAAATCCTGCCGATTCAATGAATAGAAAGCCACGCATAACTCTGCCTGTAAAATCCATTTCTCGGCTCCCTTTTTTAAAAATAAGTTGGTCTTGCTGTACTTTCCCTACTCTAACCATCAACCTGTCACTACTGGTTGTCTTGTCGATATCTAGACCAACACAAATTTTATGATTAACCATAAAAATGAGGCCGCCCATCATCTTTTTTTCTTCAGTCAGATTTGCCTTCTTTAATCGCTGACGAATGCGGTCAGCCTGATGTTCGCTGTATGCCATTTTATTGCTTTTCGGTTATCTGTTTGAGCCCTCCCAAGAATTCCTTTATGCCCGAGTTCCACTTTGGCCTTAGCATGGCAAACATCAATTTACCTAACAACCCATACTTCATTTGAATATTCATCTTTTGAGTGACTCTCACTTTGTCGCCAACTTGCTCGAAGCTATACTCATGATAAAGTTTGTGCACAGGAAAGGAGCAAGCTGTTAAGGTGTATGTGAGCGCCTTGTTTTTTTCGTAAGTGGTACATGATTCTTCGAACCAATTCTTTCCATCTAACATTTCAACTTTTCTTGCCGCTCCAATCCCTGACTTATTAATTGTTGTGGCTAAAGATTTTTTTATAGTTGGGTCGTAGCTATCTAATTTATCTACGACAGCCAGTGCATCCCAAATTTTATCGATTGGGGCACTAATCTCTATTTCATTATACAGTGAGTTCATAGCTTATTTGGTTATTTATTTGGATTCTTTTCTAAACTCTTCAGCATCATAGTAAACTTTGATACTTTGGATTTTACCGTCTTTCGTCTCATACCATTCGCTCATATCCAGAGTAATAGTTTTTCCGGTCGGCATTTCTACATCAATTTCAACTTGAGTAATCACATAATTATCCACTTCTACGGCTTTAATCATCCGTGTACCTCTTACCATTGACATAAAGCCTTCATTCAATTCAACGAATGCTTCCATTCCGCTTACTTGAGCTGCCAGACCATTAAAAGTGATAGTGTCAGAAATAAACTTTTTCCATGAATCCGTTCCGGATGCCATTCCTCCTCCGAAACCTTCGTGTACAATTTGCATTGGTGATTTTTCCATTTTTCCTTTTTTTAGAATATTTAACTTGTAAAAACGAAGCTAAATTAGATATTAACTTTGAAAAAACAAGTTAAATCAAAAATTTTCTTAATTTTGAATTATGGAAGTACGGTCACATTGCCCTATTAATTATACGCTGGAGCACTTTGGCGACAAGTGGTCATTTCTTATTATTCGGGATTTAATGTTTAAGGGAAAAAGGCATTACAATGAGTTTTTGGAAGCTGGAGAAAAAGTTTCAACGAGTGTATTAGGAGATAGGCTTAAAAAGCTGGAGGAGATGGGTATCATATCCAAAGGGGAGGATACCGTTAAGAAATCAAGGATTCGTTATAGCCTTACTCAAAAGGGAATTGATCTTCTCCCCATTTTATTGGAAATGATTATTTGGGGTGGGCTAAATGATGATTTAACGGAATCGCCAAGGGAATTTATGGATCAAGCAATCAATCAAAAAGAATCGCTGATTAGTGAGATTAGGCAAAAACTGATAGCTGAGCATTTATCAGGTTATTAAATTACTTCATGTTAAAAAAGCGAGGTAAGGCCCCGCTTTTTTAACATGTGTAATTCTTGAAATTCTAAAAAGAAATTTTGTCTTTAAAATTGACAACTTTTGGTTTTGCCTTTGAAGAGTCAATTTCAAATCCGTCTGATTTTAAAAGTTCGGCTTGAAGTTCAACGTCGGAAGCAACTAGCTCTCCTTTGCCATTTAATACTTTGTAGGCACCTGAGTTTTTTTCCTCCATCATGCTTCTTAGCGTCTTTAAACTAGTTTTTGGACAAGCTGTAGTTACACCGAATTGATTTGCTATTGATTCACGGAGCATTGGAATTGTAGTTAGTTTCCCTTCCGGAAGTTTTGCGAGTTCATTCCTTATGGTTTCTTCTGAAGGTAAAACCATTTCCCCAACGCCAAGGTACTTTTCTAATCCCGGAGGTATTTTTTGAATCTTATCCATGTCTCTTATAATTTAATTGATACCAAACTCTTTTCGGAATTCCTCGGCGTCATAGTGCACTTTAACTGACTTGATTTTGCTGTCTTTAATTTCATAAAATTCAGTCATGTCCAGTGCAATAATATTGCCTGCCGGAGTAGCAACTTTGATCTCTACTTCAGTAGCAACAAGATTTTCATTTGCTACATAACGCTTCATTTCTGCTCCACGAACCATTCCAAAGAAGTCTTCTGTTGTTTTGATATACTCCTCTTTTCCCAAAGCTTTGGCAGCTGGTCCAGTAAATGTAACATCATCAGCCAATAGGTTTTTCCAATTGTCATTTTGCTCTTGCATGGATTGAGCGTATGCTCCCCAAATTTGTTCTGCTTTTTGCATTTTCTTGAATTTTTAATGTTTAATAATTACCCTCTTTTTTGAGGGCTTCTATTACTTATACAATTCAGCAGATTTTTTTGAACGGGAAAATCGAAATTATTTTTAAGAGGTTGCTTTTTCAACCCAGGTGGGGATGTTTTCAAGAAAAAAAGTATGCAGTTCACTTGACCCTTGTAGAGGATCCGTTTCTTTAACAAGTTTCATTCTTAGATCAAGAAGTTTATCCTGATCGTTTGTTGATGATAGTTTTAATTCTTTTGCTTTAATATGCGCGTCCTGTTTTGGATTGAATATTCCATTTAAGGCTGTGCATTGATTACAAATACCATTCTTATTTATAAGAGCGCATCTGTTATCAAAAATCCTTTTCAGATTTTTTCTGGCATCAGCAATGCCGTGTTTAACTTTCCCTTCGCTTAACCCGGTAATTTCAATGATTTCCTCTTGTTTAAACCCATATACATCCTTGAGTAAAAGACAGATTTGCTGGGTTAATTCTAGAGTTTTGGTAATACAGGTAAAACAGTAATTGAGATGCTCCTTCATCTCAAAACGTGCGTCAGGAGTTGAATTGAAAACTTTGCCAATTTCCTCCATTCTTTCAGGACTGTTTGAATGATACTCTTGACAAATGGTTAAATCATTTTCACCCCATCGTTTCATTTTTGCCAGATAATTCTTACCGGTATTTATAGCAATGGTGAAGACCCATGTTTTCAGACTAGCTTTTTCGGGTTGAAATGAATCAAGATTTGACAATGCTTTGATATACGTATCCTGTGTCAGATCTTCCGCATCCTGTTTATTAGCTACCAGTCGATATAAAAACGAGGTTAATTCACTACTGAAGTTGACGAATTCAGATTGAAATATTTCTTGCTTTATCATTCGTTTCTTTTTAACATTACTTACGACGGCTTGGCTATGCGCAGTGTCCCGAAGGGCATTGCGATAAGGTTTTGTTGTCGAACGTTTTATATTGCTTTAATAATAATTGGATGGTCTTATTTTCTATTAATTGAATTTTTCAACTTCAGGCACAAAGTAATCGCCATTTAAAACTTCTTCTCCAGGCAGATAAACACGTAACAAAAAATTCCAACCTTCAGGGGAATCTAATCTGTTGGGAACATCACCACATTTTTCTTCCGGCCCATAATACACAGTGAATGTTCCATCTTCATTGAGTTGAACATTGGAATTATTCAACAGACAATTCTCAGATTTGATATAACCGTCCTCTCCGTAAACAGTAATGGACCAAAACCCTCTGTTTTCAGGAACTTTGTAAGTCGCAGTATAGCAATCGGAAGTCGATATTTCTTTTGGTTTATAGTTTAAATAAGTGGCAGCTTCTTCGGGCAATAAACCCCAGGCAGCGGCTGCAGCAATATGCCTTGTTTGTTCATTGACTTTGCCTCTTTCTCCCATCATGCCTTTCCAACTTGAATATTTTGCGCTTTCTTCGTTATAAATTGCTCTTAAAGAATCCAGAGATTTCAAATCCCACATAAAGTTGGGGAACTCTTGTCCAGAGGCTGACTTTACTTTGAATTGATCCTGAAGGTCATTGAGCATTTGAATCTCATCATTGTCACTTGCATTGTAAACCTGAAGTCTGATGATGATGTACAGAAAATCAGTATTGCCTTCAATTTGATATTGACCAGCTTTATAAATGAGGTCTTGAACATAATGATCGTTGTCGATTATGTAAATAGAGGCATAGCGATCGTCTGGCATTTCAGGAAATGTAATATTGAGGCCATTACGGGCATCAAAAACACCTCCAGAGTATAGTACATCCCTTTTCATCCTAATCACCGTTTGTTTATTTAAAGGAGTGGGCTTTCGGAAGTGAAAAAAGGAGTTAGTTTGGCCTGCATTCTTAATCATCTCCAAAAAAGCACGATCTGTTTCTGCCCGAATGAATGTTTCAGGGGTCACTATCGCAGTCTCATTAGATAGTTCAACTTTTTCTTGTTTCGACTTATTATTTTGATTGCATGCTACCAGAAATATTACTGTAATTCCAAAAAAGACAATTTTCATATCGTTTTTAATTAATGTATGCCAACGGTTTAAATCTGGGGCGTTTGGTATTTCAGGAATCCAAACAATCGATTACCTTCCATATTCCGTTATAGATATCACATTAAATATTAGTTTATCTGCCAAATGCACTATATTTTTTGTTGTGCTTTCGTTATTTATATTATTAACTTTTGCTGTTTTTTCAACCTGCGTTTGTCAGGCAAAGTGTTGATAATGTAAGGTTATTTATTTATCAATTATATTAACATCAGCAATTAATCAATTGGCGATATAATCCAAGGAAACCAAAAAGTTTTCTATGTCCTTTAATGTTTTTTCATAGATTTCCTTGCTGTTCTTATAGTCAAAAAAACCATGTCGTTGATTTTCATAAAGAATCACTTCACAACGATTATTCTGAGCTCTCATTACATCTCTGAAATATTCAATTACTGAAACAGGAATAAATTGGTCAGCTGTTCCATGAAGAATGATAGTCGGGGGAGCATTTGGAGTTATGTTTTGTAATGGCGAAATTTCCAGATATTTTTCACCTAGCATCCCATAAATTTCCGGATCGATGGGGCCAAGATCCACAACAGGGTTTAATAAAACCAAGGCATTTGGTTTTGGACTAATAGACAAGTCGTCTTCAGGGTCGTTACAACCTTGAATAAATGCGCTTGCAGCAGCTAAGTGTCCACCAGAAGAACCACCGACGGCAATTAACTTATCGCTGTCCACAAAATATTGCCTGGCATTTGCTCGAATGTGTCTAATAGATGATTTTGCATTGGCTGTACGCGACCAAACAGCAAAGTCTTTTTTATCCACTTGGTCGTAATGTTGTACTAAAAAGCATACTATCCCTTTTGAGGAAAAGTATGTTGCTTGTGGGGTAAATTGATTCAGATGATCCCATTTCCCAGAAAAGAATACCATGCCTGGGTAATTTTGACTTTTATCGAGATTCGGCGGATAGATTACCCTCATCTTTAAGGCAATGGTATCGGATATTTTATAAACTACTGTTTGAGAAATTGATGATATATCCTGGGCTTTCACCTGAATAATAAAATGGATGAAAAGGATGACAAATAAATACTTTCTATTCATGGTTGCTGGTTATTTATAATGAAGCACAACGGTCTCGGCTATGAGTAGTTGCGTGCCCCGATAGCTATCGGGATAGCACTTAACTTTGTAAGTGTACACACCAAACTTAAAACCCACAAGATACGAGCATGCAGTGCGCACTGTGTGCAAGCAAATTTTTAGAAGCAGGCGAGACAAAGCAATTACGTATAGCCAATGTTGTGCTGTCTTTACTATTACTTTTTTTCAAAATATTTTATTTCAGCATCCAGTAGATTTCCTATTTCACCTAAATTATTTGAAATAAATTTTTCTTGCCAATAAATGTATACTTCCAAATATGACTTCGTTGAATTTAGAACACTTCTATAATTTTCATTTTCAGCTAATTCTTGATAGTCTAGGGGCGTCATTTTTGTATAAGAAAAACCAGGAGGGATAATTTGATCAAAACAATCAATTAATACAGGAGCAGCAACTTGATAATAGAATAGATTGAATCGTTCATCTAACTTCTCTAAAAATTCTTTATTTATCCCATATAGGTTTGTTATTTTAATTCTAGTAGTCTCGTTTTTCATGAAATTTAGTCCATAATCTGTAATATTTTGATAGGCATCATCATTAACTTGAGAAATCCATCTTGTATGTGCTAAGGTAAAATGATTTTTAAGTGAGTCATTATAAGGTATGTTGTTTTCAAGATGATTAATAATTAATTCTATAGAGCTTAGGGCTTTTTTATTCATACTTAATTGATATTGCCCTCTTTCAAAATCATCTTTAGCTGAAAACTGTAATTCCTTTAGCAATTGAAGTTTTAACTGATTTTCTTTACGATTTTCGTTCCAATTATTCACTTGTAAGGCTAATAAAATACCAACCATCACAAGAACGATTTCACCTATTGCATACTTAAAATACTTTCCAGTTTTACCCTCCGAAAGTAGATTTTGTCTAATTTTTCTAAAGAATTTTATCATTGGTTAGCGGTTTCTGATAATGAAGCACAACGGTCTTAATAAACAGTGGTTTTAATGCCATTTATTTATTGTTGTGAGCTTTTTAATTCCTCTAATAAATCACGAAGGGTTACCTTTTCAGTATAAATTTTATTCTTAAAATCTGGATTGAATTTTTCCAGTATCATAGACATGTTAAAGCCAAGAGGATACCAGTATCTATCCTTAGTGATATCATAATTTAAGCTGTCTGTTGAAACCTTATAGCCATTGAACCTATCAATAATATCCTTTTTATCTTCCTCTGTCAAAAAAGAGACGTCTGGTTTGTTTTCGGCTAGGTATCGTCTGGTGAAGGAGTCAAAATAGCGTGCATTTCCTTCAATGGTGTTTTCATAATCTTCAGCCGCTCGAATATTTACATCGTATTCTCGTTTAATTCGCTCAATCCTAAGATCACGGAGAGAGTCAAATTGCTTAAAATTCTGATTTAAGTCTGCTCCGTCTATCCAAATTGCTTTTAGTAGATCATTTTCCTTTTCCAAGCTTTCTTTGTACCAATCAAGGTCTCTGCGGTAGGAACCAAGAAATTCATCTGGGCCGCCAGGCATAGAGCTAGAGGTGGCTCGTGCAAGTGCAAACATTTTAGGATTTGACCATTGGTAGCCATGGAATAGCTCATGAATCACCATCAAAGACCAATCCTCCAGATCATTTACGGCTGCTTCAGGAAACTTCTTCGAGAGTTCAAAACTTTGAAAATATAAAACCGGCTTCTTGTAATGAAGTTGCGTACTGTCCATACCTACACTAGTCTCAAATTTAAAAGTCGTGGTGTCGGTATAACTATCCGGTAGTTGGATGACTTGTACCTTGTTGAAATTTCCTACTTCTTGATAATCGAAGTTATTGAGAATATGGTCGCTCGGATTAAGTACGTAGGTGTTTTCTTTGGAATAATATACAACGGTTTGAAAAAAGTCTTTTTCTGCGAAATCAGGCCAATATTTTTTAGCCGCTTCGTTTTTGATATTCACTAAGTAACGCAAATGCCTAAAGTGACTTTTGTCCATTAAGGGTTTTTCTGTCTCTTTATTATTTTTTGTTTCAGCACAAGAAAGTATAATAAGTAGGATGGGTATTAATAGGAGTTTTTTCATAATGTATAATTGCACACAACGGTTAAATATATGCGCAGTGTCCCGAAGGGCATTGCGTATAGGTTTTTGCCTACTGTGTTTAATTTTGTGACGTTAAATTCACTCAAGGCTTATCTTATATCTCAATCCTTTATCTCATGGTAACGAATTGATAAACTTGCCAATCATATTGATCACTGCTTGTTCATATTTCCATGAATTCCAATGTTCTTCTTTACCATAGAATGGATCCGCAGTAGTAACAATGACCATATCTAAATCTCTCAAAAGAACGATTAACTGTCCGCCATGTCCCCAAGCAAAATTAAATTGATGTTCACCAACACTTGCTGACCACCATTGATATCCATATCCAACATCATTGAAATAGCGGCCTAACCGACTGGATTTAACACCTACTGAATTGATATCCGTTGAATAACTTTGGGTCGACTCCCTCACCCAATCAGATGGAATAATCTGTCTACCATCAATCTGACCTTTATTCAAATACAACATCCCAAACTTTGCCATATCACGGGCAGTGAATTGAATATCACCGGAACCAATACGATAACCGTCCAGGTCTTTAGGCCAATCACCTAATTTTATGTTTAGAGGTGAAAACAGGTTTTTTTGACCAAAAGATTTTAAGTCAGTGTTGCAAGCGCGTGATATAATTGTGGCAAGCCAGTTCGATGTCAGATTACTATATTGAAAAGTGTCTCCAGGGTCACTGGTAAGTGGAATGTCAACTATATCGTCTAAATATTTTCCGGTCCATAAGGCATCCCAGTAAGCAGCTTTGGTTTCTTCTGAGGGATACCCTGCACGCATTTCTAACATCTGTTGAAGCGTTATATTTCTTTTACGTGGATCCGTTATTTTACTTTCGATGTCAGGAAAAAAATCCAACATCTTTTGGTCGATACTAGAAATGCATTTCTTTTCGATTGCGATACCCATTAAAGCCGACACATAACTTTTGGTTACAGAGGCACGTTTAGATAATTGATTCACTGAACCGCTGTTAAAATAGCCTTCTCCAATGAGATAACCATTTTTAATTACAAGTAAGCTATACAATGTTTTAAGATGGGAGGCATCGTAGTAGAGTTCGTCAACAAGATTTTTATCCAATCCTTGTGCCATAGGGTTTGAAACTTCCCAATCTTCCCGATCCAAAGGTGAGTATTTAACAATGTCATAATCGGAAATCTTTCCTTTCAGTACTTCTGCAATTTGAGGCCTGGTTCTCTTAATTATGTTTAAATCTACTTTAAGGCCCATTGGACCTAATGCTGATTCTAATTGCTTATAGGTTTCCTGATCTATTTCAACAGGTGCTGCAACAATATCATAGGCTGTAGCGCCATCATTGTTTCTCAGGGATTTGTCAGCTCCTTTACTAAGCAGAGCCTCTACTATATCTCTATAAGAAAAGAAAGCCGCAATGTGCAGTGGTGTCGAACCCTGATTATTTGGGATATTTAGATCAGCTCCCTCTTCTATTAAAAGCTTTGCAATTTCACTCTTGCCAAATGTTGCTGCAATTATCAATGGTGTGGACCCGTACTGATCTTTTTCATTAAGGTTCGATCCAGATTTCAAAATTTCACTGACATTTTCAAGATTTCCCTGGAGTACTGCCAAATGTAAATTGGTATTCGTAGAATGAACTTGCGATTGAATCTGCAAAGGATAGATAAACAATAGGGTAAATGCTATTTTAATAAATATTTTCATCAGTTTTTATTTTTAAAAGTCAACATTGTAGGCAACGGTCTGGCTATGCGCAGTGTCTCCCAGGGCATTGCGTACTAGGTGTTGTTGTAGCCAGTTATTCTTTTATCTTAACTGCTTTGGGTGCTGTCCAATTTTTCATTTTCTCTAAATCAGGTGCATAAAGCCGCAAAACCATGTTCATATCTAAATCTTTTCGTTCAATGGGTAGCCAATTTTCAGCAGGCACTCCATTCGGTTTTTTGGCTGCAATATATATTTCGATTCCTCCGTTGGCATTCAGCTTCATCCCTGCATTCTCGCCCACACTGTATTTTTTATATTCATTAGGGATGAAAAAGCCATTTTCTGCATCGTAAAGTGTGAAGGACCAGAATGCTTTGGCAGGAGGCATTTCATTTTTTGTCATTCGAATCACATAGTCGTTCTGTGCATTCAGCATGGCTCCATCTTCTGCAATTACCGGAGGATACATGGCCTCTTTGGCCGGCATCCCAAATGGGCCTACCACAGAAGGCAACAATAAGGATTCCAGGCCTTCGGTGCCTTTGGGCTGGAAAAGTGTTGGCAATAGGCGCCCCATTACCTCAGGATTGTTAAATTTTGCCAATTCTTCGTCCCTGATTTTTATTGATATTTCCCTGAATTTTTTACCATCTATTTTTACCGCTTTATCAGGATTATATTCTTTTCCCGGAACAATGCCCAGTGGTTCATACACAGCCAATACTTCACGGTCCAACTCGAAATCCGGGTCAAATGTGGTGTGATTAAATACAAATTGCATCACCTCCAAAAGGTTGTTTTCAAAGATGTCAGCATCCGTGGTTCCGTAGGGAGGGAATTCAACATCATCAATTTTCGGAGCCGGTTTACCCAGGAACTCTGACAAGGTCATCCATTTTAACTCATTGATTTGTTCGATAACACGTTTAAAGCGTTCAGGCTCATCAGCGTGAGGCATCACTCGAAATGTTGCTTGAACAAAATCCCCTGTCATTTCATACGTTTCATCAATACCTTCAATTTTTCCTCCCTTATAGCCTTCTGTTCTTTCGGTGTAAAGGAGTATGGTAAGCGCTTCCTGAAAATCCCCTTCAACCGTTGACAATGGAATTTGCACATAATGGTCGTAACTGCCGGTCAATAAAGAAACATATTTAGATTCCATGGCTGGTATTTCAATTACGAAAGCATCCTTTCTCAGGTCAACCATTACTGTTTGGTACAAAACATCATTATTTGGCCGTGCGAGGAGTTTTACTTCATGATCTAGTAGTTCCGTCATTTTTAGACCCTTATTGTAACCTCCGGTAGTTATACCTTCTTTGGTTAGCGCTGTTTTGTTGTTGACGTTATACATTGCCACGTACTGGTAAGAGCGTTTTACAATCTCTTCTATCTGTTCATCGCTTAAAATAGCCACGCCATTCTCGCCGGTTTCAATGGTGGCTTTTTTGTTGGTGGTCGAATTACAACTGACAATAATTAATGCCAGAAGAACTACGTAAAGTGATTTTAGTCTTTTCATTAATTCCATGTTTAATTTCTTAATTCTTCATACTCCGACCGACCTTCGTCACAACCATTGTCGGATGACTAGGGCTTGTAGTTTGTCATGCCTGGCCCGGTCTTGTCAAAAACATTAAAGAATTCGTCCTTCATGATGGTAGCGACTCCACCTTCCGGCTTCTCAATCAGGTCCTCCTCCAGAGTCTTGACCCGAACCTTCCATCCCTCTGGAAGCTTTTTGTAAATGCCTGGCAAGGCGGCCAGAAATTCATCATAGGTATATTCTGGTTCGAGGCCCAATTCAAAACCTTTCATGACCCATGTGTTGCCTTCAGCATCGTCCAAGAGAACCACCGTCGTTCCCTTGTTCCACCCCAACCCACTGTTCCGGGCAATCGTCACAGGCTTGTAGGTAGGGATTTCACCCACGCTGGTGTTGTTGCCCATGTTCAGTTGGGCACACCACACGGCTGCAAGACCGTCGAAATCCCTTTCAGCACCGACATCGATTTCCACCCAATCGGGTAGACAGAGTTTCGGGCCGTTCAAGGACGCACCAAGGACGCCGTATTGCTTCTGAACCTGGTCAAAATCGATGCCCTCGAGCAGCTCTTGAGGGGAAGTGTCTTTCGACTCCGGGATACCCTTTGAGGTGTACATGGTGTTGTAGACAGCAGCGACTACGTTCCCAGTATTTGCCTCGCGGTTGACAAGGAATATTTCAACGAATCGCACCTGGTGCACATTGTCAACACGTCCTGACTTGGCCCCAGCCCCATCATTCAGAACATTTACTTCAATTGTTGATTCATTTGAATCATTCGAGTTGTCCGATTTGCTGGACTGGTTACCACATGAGGCAATTACTAATACTAGAGCCATTGCCATTAAAATTTTGATATTTTCCTTCATGATTAAATAATTAAATTATTGAACTTTCATTATCCAATTGGCTACAACTTATTTATGTACTTTTAGAACATTTATGCGGCCATTATAGTGGCATAAACGCACCTTTTATTTATAAATCATCAAATGGACTTTTTACATTTCACAGGCTCTTTTGGGATAAATGGGTGTATATTTCAGTGGTTTTACTGCTACTATGCCCAACACATTTGAATGATTCTTAGGTCTGATGGGCACCCATCTTATGCTTCAGGTCACTATTCAAATGCCTATAAAGAGATACTGCTTTGGTTAAACCTCCTTTTTCACTTCTGGAATTCCTGATTAAAATGTTCCCCATGGACATAATTAAATGACCTTTTAGGCTAGAGGAATTTCTTAAAATGAGCAAAAAACCAATTAATTAATGGAGTGGCATTGGCTCTAACAAAAAATCCTGCTTCTTTAGAGCAGGATTTTTTAGTGTTTGGTCGGACTTTAACTTTCCGTAATGGTATTCAATTTCGCCAGGAAACTGTTGTAATACTGTCTTCCGACTTGGACCACCGCACCCGATTTAAGATTGATGTCCTTGGTATTGAAGCTTTCGATTTGCCCCAAGTGTACGATAAAGGATTTTTGTACCCGCAAGAATAGGTGTGAAGGCAAAATTTCCTCGATTTCTTTCATGGATTTGCGGATGCTGTAGTCTCTATTTTTGGTATAGATCGTCACCATATTTCCATTAGCTTCTACATAGTAGATTTCATCGTAAGGAACCCGCTCGAAAGCATTGTCTGCTTTGATAAATACGGCATCCGTTACCAAGAAAGGACTTTCGTTTCCATTTTTGACCACTGCAGCTTCCACAGCAGGCTTTGTCCGTTTGTTATAAAGGACGATTTCTACGATAGCATGAATGTCATTGGTGTTGAAAGGCTTCACAATGAATCCTGCCGGGGCGATTCGCTTGGCCCGTTCGATAATAGTCGGGTCGCTATAGGAAGTCACAAAGACTAAAGGTGCATCGACCATCTGCTTGACGATTTCGCCAAGCTCAATGCCGTCTTTATCTCCCTTTAGTTTGATATCCATGAATATCAGGTCAGGACGGTACTTTTTGATGACCTTGATACACTGATTAGCCGAATTGGCAATATCTATATTTACATACCCGAGGAGTTCAAGGATTTCCTGGATATTTTCCGCGATACTGGGATCGTCCTCAACAATTAGAATCCGCTCGTCTTTCATAGCTTGATTAGCAAACTTTAGTGAACAAAATGTCAGGTTTTAATCCAATTAAAACCTTGAGGTTCCTAAGTTCAGTAAATAAATTTGGAAATCAAATGCTTTTTTTTGTCTATGAAATATTTTTAGAGGCTCATCATTTCCTTAAATCTCGCTGCTTGTCGTCGGCTTACTTCGATTCGATCTCCTCCTCTGAGAGTTACGACCAATCCACCGTTAAACCAAGGTTCGATTCCTTCTACCCAACCCAAATTGATAATATGCTTTCGGCTGGCCCTAAAAAATGATTTTTCGTCCAATCGCTCGTCCAAGGCATTGAGGGACTTGTGAATCATGGGCTTGAAATTGTCAAAATAAACCTTGATATAATTACCGTCGGATTCAAAGAGACGCACATTGGCTAGTCGAACAAACCAGCATCGATCCCCATCTTTGACGAAGACTTGATCATCTAATGTAAGCTTTTTGTTATTGCTGCTTTGAGCTTCTGATTCTGCCTTCTGATGTTTTTCGATTTTCCCAGTCAGCTTGGCGATGGCTTCCTCCAAGCGCTTCGGCTCAATTGGTTTCAACAAGTAATCCAGGGCATTGACTTGAAAAGCTTTTAGGGCATATTCATCATAGGCCGTCGTAAAGATTACGTGAGGAACTGAATCCAATTCTTCCAAAAGGTCGAATCCAGTCTTCTCCGGCATTTGGATATCTAGGAAAATGACATCTGGCTGGAGTTGTTCAATCTTTTCTTTGGCATCCTCTACATTTACTGCTTCCCCTACTACTTCCACTGTTTCCAGTTGGTTCAGGAGGTTGATCAGCTCTTTTCTCGCCAATCTTTCATCATCGATTACAATGGCTCGCATAGTTTGTTTTTTTATTGTTCTAAGGTAACCCTTTGTTTGGGTATTTTTATTTCAGTGATTACAAATTCGTTTTCGGAGTTAAATATCCGGAAACTCGCCCGATCTCCATAGATTAGCTTCAGTCTCTGAACGGTATTGCTAAGTCCATGGCCTCCATCGGCTTTTGGCTTCAGGCTTGGAGGTGCAGCAAGGTGTCCGCTATTTTTTACCTGAATATACAAATCATCTTCCAGTCCCTCCCGGCATTTGATTTCGATGATCCCACCTTTGACCAAATTGGAGATACCATGTTTAATTGCATTCTCCACAATTGTCTGCAACATCATGGGTGGGATTTTATAAGAAAAAGCCTCATCCTCGATTCGATAGATTACTTTCAAACGCTCTTCAAAACGAATGGATTCCAGCATGAGGTAGTCTTTCACGGTATTGAGCTCATCCTCAAAATCAATGGTTTGCTTTTTATCCATCATCAGGGAAAATCGCAGGATGTTGGAGATGCGGGTAATGGCATTTTTTGCCTTTATCGGATCTTCATCAACCAAAGCCCGCACCGAATTGAGAGCATTGAAGATAAAATGCGGATTCAGTTGACTTTTTAAGTGATTCAGTCGGATTTGGTTGATTTTAGCTTCATACTTTAAGGAGGTATTGTAATTATCCAAAAAGTGGAAAAGGAAATAAAGCAAAAACCACATCACATAGAAAAGGAATGCGATGAAAAGGTTCGCCAGAATCACCAGGATTTGAAAATCCTCTTCAGGATTTAGGGTGCCAAATCCTAAATTGATTAGAATCTGAGCAACAATGTTGACAAAACTCAGGGCCAACATGGCTAGGATAGATTGGAAAAGCAGTTGAGAAATCTTCAGCTTAAACCAATTGTAGCGCTTAACTATAAACCGTAGGAAATGTGTGGCCCCCAAATTGAAAAGGGCCAAGACTATCAAAGCCCAGATTTGAACGGCAGCAATGCCCGTAGGAGACAGGGAGGCCAATGCGATCTGCACCAAGGCAATGCTTCCCCATCCAAGAACTTGTAAGAGCCAATATAAGAGATTCCGGTTCATCGAACCTTAAATATACAGCAAGAGGCCGAAGCTACTTTTAGAATTTGATAAAAGGACATTTCTTCTGATTGTCACCCATTTCCCGCATGTAATTCCATCTTGAGGAATTTTCCCGTGTGGCTTTTTGAATTAGCCGCCACTTTTTCTGGGGTTCCTTCCACCACAATCTGACCGCCTTGGTCTCCACCTTCGGGACCTAAATCGACGATGTAGTCGGCAACTTTGATAACATCCAGATTATGTTCAATAATTAGGACGGTATTCCCTTTATCGACCAGTTTCTGTAAGACATTCATCAGCAATTCGATATCCTGAAAATGAAGTCCGGTGGTGGGTTCATCCAGAATGTAGAAGGTTTTCCCGGTGTCCTTCTTAGAAAGTTCCGTAGCCAATTTGACTCGCTGGGCCTCCCCTCCTGAAAGGGTTGTCGCATGTTGCCCCAGGGTGATGTAGCCCAACCCTACATCGTGGAGGGTTTTGATTTTACGAAGTATTTTGGGTTGGTTTTCAAAGAACTCTACCGCCTGCTCAACCGTCATTTCTAAGACATCGGCAATGGATTTTCCTTTAAATCGCACCTCAAGAGTTTCCCGGTTGTAGCGCTTTCCTTTGCAGGTTTCACATGGGATATGTACATCTGGGAGAAAATCCATTTCGATCAATTTCATCCCTGCTCCCTCACAATCCTCACAGCGTCCGCCTTTTACATTGAACGAGAAGCGCCCGGGCTTATAGCCTCTGATTTTGGCTTCTGGTAGTTCGGTGAAAAGCGTCCGAATATCGGAGAAAACTCCTGTGTACGTAGCTGGATTGGATCGAGGAGTACGACCTATCGGAGATTGATCCACTTCAATCACTTTATCCAAATGTTCCAAGCCTGAAATTTGGGAATAGGGCATGGGTTCCTTTTTGGAACTGTAAAAATGCTGCCGCAAAATCGGATAAAGCGTCTCATGAATTAAGGTACTCTTGCCACTTCCCGATACCCCCGTGATCAGGGTTAAGGTACCTAAAGGTATTTTTAGGTTGATATTTTTAAGGTTATTCCCAGTCGCTCCAGTCAGTTCCAAGGATACTCCTTTTCCTTTTCGTCTTTCTTTGGGAATTGGAAGCCCTAATTTTCCTTTCAGATAATCGGCTGTAACACCTCCTTGTTTCAAAATTTCCTTTGGACTTCCTTGGGCCACCACGTGTCCTCCATGCCGTCCAGCTCCTGGCCCCATGTCCAAGACAAAGTCCGATTCAAGCATCATGTCCTTGTCATGTTCCACCACCAAAACGGAATTGCCTAAGTCTCGAAGACTTTGAAGAGCTTTTATCAATTTGACATTATCCCGCTGGTGTAGACCGATACTGGGTTCGTCCAAAATATACAAGACCCCGACTAGTTGGGTCCCGATTTGAGTTGCTAAACGAATTCGCTGCGCTTCTCCTCCGGAAAGGGTTCTTAAAGGGCGATTGAGTGTTAGGTAATCCAAGCCTATATCCAACAAAAACCCGATTCGCTTTC
Organism: Cyclobacteriaceae bacterium; assembly: GCA_013373335.1. Lineage (GTDB taxonomy): Bacteria > Bacteroidota > Bacteroidia > Cytophagales > Cyclobacteriaceae > Algoriphagus. The sequence goes on from JABXHZ010000134.1 coordinate 19,281, forward strand.
TGATTTCTTTCAATACTTCTGCCGCAATAAGCTGTTGCTTTTCGCTCATTCGGCTTTCGATATCCGCAAACCATTGTCCGAGATCCCGAATATTCATCATGGCCAATTGCCCAATATGAGTATGGTCAATCTTGAAGTGCAAAGCTTCCTTTTTTAGTCTATAGCCTTCACAGTCGGGGCAGGTTTTGGTCACTGTAAATTCAGAAACCCAGTCCTGAATCTTATCCGAACCACCTTCCTGCTGTTTTTGCAGGAAATTGATGATCCCTTCAAAGGTCGTATGCCATTTCGTTCCCGGATATTTTACTGAATCAACCGCTACTTCTACTTGCGAACCATATAACAATACGTCCACCACCTTTTCCGGAAGCTTCCCAATGGGCGTGCTCATGCTGCATTTGTAATGCTTCAGGATGGCATCGATTTTTTTGAAAATCCAGATGTCCCGGTATTCCCCAAGGGGGGCGATCCCCCCACGGGTTATACTCAAGCTAGGATCAGGAATGATACTTTCTTTGGTGATTTCCTCTGTAATCCCCAGACCGTTACAGGTAGGACAAGCTCCGTAGGGACTATTAAAGGAAAAAAGATTCGGCGCCGGTTCATCATAGGAAAGACCTGTTTCCGGGTCCATGAGGTACTTTGAAAAATGATGGATTTCTCCTTCCTCATCCCGTACCATCATGACTCCTTTACCATGTTGAAGAGCAGATTTGATTGACTGAGTAATCCGATATCGGTCTGCTTCATCGGCTACAATTCGGTCAATGACGATTTCAATGTCGTGGATTTTATAGCGGTCCACTTGCATTTTAGGGACCATTTCCATGACCACTCCATCTACACGAACCTTTGAAAAGCCCATTTTTCGGATTTGCTCGAAGAGTTCCCGATAGTGACCCTTTCTTCCCTTCACCACAGGGGCTAGTAGGTAGAGTTTCTTTCCAGAGAATTTTGAAAAAAGCTGCTCAATGATCTGATCCTCTGTTTGCCGGATCATTTTATTTCCTGTCAAATAGGAATATGCTTCCCCAGCCCGAGCAAAAAGCAGGCGCATGAAATCATAGATTTCAGTCACAGTACCTACGGTTGACCGTGGATTTTTTGAAGTGGTTTTTTGTTCGATGGCAATGACAGGAGAAAGTCCATTGATCTTGTCCACGTCAGGCCGCTCCATGCCTCCCAAAAAAGAGCGTGCATATGCTGAGAAGCTTTCCAAATAGCGTCTCTGCCCTTCCGCATAAATAGTGTCGAAAGCCAAGGAGCTTTTACCGCTTCCACTTAGTCCTGTGACAACCACCAATTGATTGCGAGGAATTCTCACATCCAAATTCTTCAGGTTGTGTTCCCGGGCTCCGAAAATTTCTATGAATTCTTCCTGCGAGGCAGTGATTGGGCTCATAAACTTGAGAAGGAAATTTTAAATGGCGAAGGTAAGAAATTATTCTTCCAATTGAGATTGAAACGCTATGATGGTGAACTCGCTTCTGAAGGATTGGTTTAGAATTTTTCACTGATGTTGATCAGCTTGTTTTTAGACAGAATCGAATAGATGGATTTAAGTAGTAGCCGAAAGGAGTTTTCATCAATTTGAGGCGCAATAAAATTATATACGTAATAAATACTTATAATCAATATAAAATTTTAAAATCATTAAAGATTAATTAGCTCTGCAAAACATAATTATGATTTGAATTATGACAGATCACCAGTTTCATATGTGATAAAAGTCACTTTTTGGGTTAACTCTTGTCACGACTCGCTAAGCTTTTGTCCTCTACTTTTGGACTATCCAATACGGATAAAACCCTTTAATAATATGAAAAAGCTAAGCGCATTATCACTAATTCTGGCCTTACTCTGGGGCATCAACCTCAGTCCGGTGCTGGCTCAGCAAACTTTCACTGTAAGTAAAGTTGAAGAAATGAAAGTTTCCGGAACTTCCACTTTACATGATTGGGATATGGTAGCTGAGGATGGCGTTGCCGGTCAGGCAGTCATGAAAGTAGAAGATGGGAAAATCTCAGAAATCCAATCTCTCAATTTAAACCTGGAATCTAAAGCCCTTAAAAGTGGCAAGTCTTCCATGGATAAAAATGCCTATGAAGCAATCAAGGCAGATGATTTTCCTAAAATCACTTTCCAGCTTACCCAAGTCGAACAGGTGACAGCGACTTCGGTGAGAGCCAAAGGTAAACTTAACATCGCGGGAAATGCCCGGGACATCACTTTGAATGTGAACTATTCGATCAAAGGGAATACCGTTGTTTTCAGCGGGAAACAGGATATCACCTTTGAACAATTTGATCTGGAGCCGCCTACGGCTGTCTTCGGAACCATTAAAACCGGTAATGAACTCACGCTGAGCTTCAATACCACTTATTCCTTGAAAAATTAACCCTACTTAAATTCTATAATTATGAAAAAGCTAATCTACGGACTATTTGCGGGGCTATTTGCTCTCACTGCCGTGACTACAACAGCCTTTGCTCAGAAAAACGAAACTGAACTTCAATATTTCAGAGCGAATGACAAGAAAGGACTTAATGTTTTTGAAACTCCAAAAGAAGCAGGAGGTACTTTTGAAAAAGTAAAAGTATTTGTTGGTGGTGATTTTGCACTACAATTCCAATCTATCAATCATTCCAATAGCCTAAATAACCTGGTGGATTTGGGATCTAATGTCAACTTGCCAACTGCCAATTTGAACATCAATACCCAGTTGGCTGATGGGGTAAGATTACACTTAAGAACGTATCTTTCTTCCAAGCACCACAATGAAGCATGGGTAAAAGGTGGACACATGCAGATTGATAAGCTAGACTTTATCAGCCCCGGATTCTTAGAAGGACTGATGAGCGTTGCAACCATTACAGTTGGTTTGGATGAATTCAACTATGGTGATGCTCACTTCAGAAGATCTGATAATGCACGTGTAATTTTCAACCCATTCATTGGTAACTACATCATGGACGCTTTCTCCACTGAAGCCTTTGGAGAGGTAACGATTCAAAAAAATGGATTCATCGGAGTCGTGGGTGTGACTAATGGTAAATTAAATCAAAGTGTGATTGTTAACGACAATTCAGATAATAAGATTTCTTTCTATGGAAAATTGGGTTTTGATAAGCAGTTCAGTGATGATGTGAGATTCCGTTTGACTGGATCTTGGTATCTCAATAACGGTACTACCACAGGCACTTGGTTATACGGTGGGGACCGGGCAGGTTCTCGATACTACAACATCATGCAAACTTTAGAGGGTAATCCAAATGATTTTGACGGAAGATTCAATCCTAGATTCAAGCAAATGTCTGCTATACAATTCAACCCATTCTTGAAAGTATCCGGATTTGAATTCTTTGGAATCTATGAAATCGTAAGTAATTCAGAAGAACAAGGTAATGGTAAATTCACCCAATTTGCAGCGGAAGCACTTTACCGATTTGGTTCCACTGAACAGTTTTACTTGGGAGGTCGCTTCAACTCTGTTAATGGAAATCAAACTGAAGATGCTTCGGATCTTAAAATCAACCGTACCAATATCGGTGGTGGCTGGTTCTTGACTAACAATGTGCTTGTCAAATTGGAGTATGTTAATCAGCAATACAAGTCTGGATTTGCTTCTGATAACAAGTATAATGGTGGTCAATTTAAAGGGGTTAACCTTGAAGCAGCCATCAGTTTCTAGGATACCATGAGTTGAATTTGTTAACTTTAAGGCTGGCATGTATCAAACATGCCAGCCTACTAACATTCTCACACCATGAAAACTTTACTTTACATTTTTGTTGGTTTAGTGATTTTTTGGTCTGGATTTCCTTCTGAAGTCAAGGAGGAAAACAAATGGATTGTTTTACAGGAAAGTGAAGTTTCAATTTTGGGTAAAACCAATATCAATACATTTGAATGCCAATCATTTCGCTATTCTGGAAATGACGTGTTGACTGAAATTCTCTTTCCCGAACAAAAATACGCGGTATGGTCTGGAGAGGTGGTGCTATCCTCCGATAGCTTTGATTGTTTCAACCGCATCATGACCAAGGATTTTCAAGAAACTGTTCGAGCAGAAGAACATCCTGAAATCCGCGTTCGATTTTTAGATTTAGTCCGAAAGAATCTCGGAACTCCACAGGAAAGTTTGACAGGAAATGTAGAAATCACGCTTGCAGGTGTCTGCAGAAGATTCCCCATATCCTGCAAATTATTCAAAGAGGAAAATGGGAAAACATTGCTTAAGGGTTCTCAAGAAGTGACTTTTCAAGATTTTCAAATCGATCCTCCTGTCAAATTTTTGGGGACTGTAAAAGTCCAAAATTCAATTAGCGTCAATTTTGATTTGATATTGGAAAAGGTCTAGCCATAAAATCCAATTCAAAATTTTATAGGGAGTTTTAGGTTCATTGCAACAAGTTTTAATTTCCCTTTCCGTATTTAAAAAATTTTTTTTCCAATTTTTTCCTATTTCTGAATTAGATAGATTTTAACTTTAAATTCTGAGTTCTAGAAATTTTCTATTTATGAAGAGGTTATTCTTATTAGTTTTTGTGAGTTTGTTGATCTATGCCTGTGGCGAAAAATCTCAAACCTCCGGTCCGCCTCCAGCTCCTCAAGTTCAAGTTGTAAAGGTAAAAGCCCAGAAAGTCCAGTTGGAAAAGGACTTTGTAGCGCAGGTTTATGGTAAATTGGATATTCCTATCCGCGCACGGACCGAAGGTTACTTAGAAGGGATACATTTTAATGAGGGAAAGCTTGTCCGAAAGGGAGATTTGCTTTACACGGTGGATCAAGACCCGTTTCGGGAAGCAGTAAATGCTGCAAACAGCCAGTTGGCAGAGGCAAAGGTTGCTCTAACGCAGGCAGAAAATGACTTGGCCCGCTATGAACCGCTCGCGGAGATAAATGCGATTTCCCAAAAAGATCTTGATGCTGCCAAAGCAAAACGGGATGCGGCAGAAGCTTCCGTAAATGCAGCTCAGGCAAATCTGAATTTTCAAAAAATCCAGTTGGGTTATACAAGGATTACTTCACCTATTGACGGGTTGATTGGTAAAACCAATGCAAAGGTGGGAGAATTTGTTGGGAGAAGTCCGAATCCCGTTATTTTGAATACAGTTTCGTTGATTGATTCGATTCGGGTTGAGTTTTTTCTTTCAGAGAATGATTACCTCAGTCTTTTTAGAGAATATCAGGAGAATAAAACCAACCAAAATGCTCAATTACCGCTTCAGTTGGTGCTCTCAGATGGAAGTATTTTTGACCAAATGGGATATGTGGATTTCATTAACCGGGAGATTGATAGTTCGACAGGAACGATCCTGATTCAAGCTACTTTTCCAAATCCCGACCGATTGGTACGTCCCGGTCAATTCGCGCGGGTAAGGGCAATTATTCAGGAAGTGGAAAATGGAGTTATTGTTCCTCAACGAGCTGTAAGTGAATTTCAGGGCCGGTTTTTCATATTCAAGGTCGACTCAAATAACGTCGTTACCAGACAGGAAGTAGTAATAGCAGGCAAATACAGAGATTATTTTTTGATTTCATCAGGAGTTGAGGATGGGGACCGTGTTGTACTGGAAGGATTGCAGCTAGTTCGGGATGGATTGACTGTTCAGGCAGAGGAAGTGGAATTTAACTCTCAATACAATAATTGATTCCATGAGCCAGATTGAAGAACAAAATCATATCTTTTTTGTACGCAGACCCATTGTGGCCATCGTGATTGCAGTTTTCATGGTAATCATCGGTGGGGTTTCCATTTTAGGTTTGGCAATTGAGCAATATCCTGCGATTACCCCGCCTGTAGTGCGAGTCAGTACATCGTTTACCGGGGCTAATGCCATTAGTGTTGAGCAATCCGTTGCTTCCCCACTTGAACAAGAAGTCAATGGGGTGGAAAACATGCTCTATATGAAATCCACCAATGCCAATGATGGGACCTTAGCCTTGGATGTAACCTTTGATTTGGGAACGGATCCGGATATGAATACGGTATTTACCCAGACCCGTGCAGCGGCCGCTACTCCAAAATTACCGGAAGAAGTGAAGCGGATCGGGGTGAAGACTCAAAAGTCCATGCCTAATATCCTTATGTTGATTTCACTCACATCACCAACTGGGGAATATGATCAATCGTTCTTAGGAAATTATGGCATTATCAACGTACAAGATAAGTTGGCTCGAATCCGTGGAGTAGGTCGAGTACAGGTTTTGGGTGCCAGTGATTATTCCATGCGGATTTGGGTGAAACCAGACCGTTTGGCAAGATTGGGAATAACAGTTCCCGAAATCATGAATGCGATCAGGCAGCAAAGTGTCATCGCCCCAGGAGGAAAATTTGGGGCTGAGCCTGCTCCCGCAGGAACGGAGTTTACGTATACCGTCAGGCTTCCGGATCGACTGGTTTCCGAGGAACAGTTTGGTAATGTGGTCATCCGCTCCGAAGCAGACGGGAGTCAAGTCAAAATCAAGGATATTGCTCGGGTAGAGTTGGGCGTAGAGTCTTACAATGCTTTTACCCGCCTAAATGGGAATGAATGTGCAATTATTTCCATTTATCAATCGCCAGGATCCAATGCGGTTGAGCTTGCTGAGCAAATCATCTCAACGATGGATGAGTTGAAGAAGAATTTTCCGGAGGGGATCGATTATCAGGTTTCATTGGATTCAACCGCACCGATTACCGCTGGAATTGCAGAAATCATTGAAACGCTCGTGATCGCCTTGGTTTTAGTGATTTTGGTTGTCTTCCTATTTATTCAGGATTGGCGGGCTACCTTGATTCCAACCTTGGCTATTCCAGTTTCCTTAATAGCAGCCTTTATGGTGTTTCCTCTACTTGGATTTTCAATTAACACGCTCTCACTATTAGGCCTTGTGCTTGCAATTGGAATCGTGGTGGATGACGCCATTGTGGTGGTGGAAGCAGTCCAGGTAAATATGCAAAAAGGCATGGGTCCCAAGGAAGCAACTACTGCAGCCATGAGGGAAGTAAGTGCTCCTGTCATTGCAACCACTTTGGTAATGGTAGCGGTTTTCGTACCGGTGGCTGCCATGGCCGGAATTACCGGAAAGCTCTACCAGCAATTTGCCATTACCATTGCGATTTCAGTAGTTTTTTCATCCGTTAACGCATTGAGTCTTAGTCCTGCACTCTGCTCCTTGTTATTGAAAAGTTCTTCTGGTCCACAAAAGGGACCTTTGGGACGGTTTTTTGGTGCTTTTAACCGCTGGTTTGACACCAATACAGACCGCTACACGGGAGTGGCAAAGATGTTTGCCGGAAAGTTAAAGCGGGGAGTGGTCTACGTAGTCATTACCCTGATTGCTGCGGGTATTTTTGGGAAGATGGTTCCGGGAGGATTCCTGCCCGAAGAAGATCAAGGCTAT
>JABXHZ010000390.1 GCA_013373335.1 Cyclobacteriaceae bacterium
GGAAATAAAAAAGAGCCTCGAAGGCTCCTTTTTTTATACTTCCACTGCGTAGAGTTCCTTTAATTTCTCTACGGTATAATCTACTTCTTCCAAGGTATTAAATCGACTGAAAGAAAAACGGACTGAGTCCCGCTCCGGATCATGATTTAGGGCTCTTAAGACATGAGAACCTACGGTAGCTCCTGAACTGCAAGCCGAACCGCCTGAAGCCGAGATTCCAGCCAAATCCAAATTGAACAATAACATTCCAGCGTTTGCTTCCGATGGAGGCATGCTGACATTCAATACGGTATAAAGTGATTTATCAGTATTTTCCGATAGCCCATTGAATGCTACTCCTGGAAGCTCTGATTTAAGTTTTTCAATAAAGTGATTCTTTAAAGCCTGAATATGGGCTTCATGTCCAGCCATATCTTCGTAGGCAAGCTCCAAGGCCTTAGCGATTCCAATAATTCCAATCACATTTTCGGTTCCTCCCCGCATATTTCGCTCCTGCGCACCTCCATGAATGAACGGATGGATTTTCTTGTCTTTTCGCACATACAAAAAACCGGTTCCTTTGGGCCCATGGAATTTATGGCCTCCAGCTACGATTGCATCTACTGGGAGACTTTTTAGATCGTGTCTGAAATGTCCCATGGTTTGCACGGTGTCGGAGTGGAAAAATGCCCCATATTCCCGCGTCAATGATCCGATTTTCTCCAAATCGTTCAGATTTCCAATCTCATTATTCGCATGCATCAAGGATACCAAAGCATTGGGATACTTTTTCAAGAGTTCTTCCAGTTGGTTCAGGTCGATTTCCCCTTGGGCATTCACATCGAGGGTGTGCAATTGAATCTTTCCTTTTTGCTCACAAACTTCCAAGGTGTGCAAAACAGCATGGTGCTCAATCGGAGAAGTGATCGCGTGTTGGATACCATGGGTTTCGATTCCACAGACTAAAGCTGTGTTATCTGCTTCTGTTCCCCCGGATGTAAAGAAGATTTCAGATGGGGTTGCATTGAGTAATTCCGCTACCTTTTTACGCGCTCTTTCAATCGCAGTGCGCACTTCCCGTCCATGGCTATGCACCGAAGAAGGGTTTCCGTAATGATTTTTCATAAACGGTAACATGGCTTCGATTACTCGATCATCCATGGCCGTAGTAGCGGCATTGTCAAAATAGACCTTCATCTTTTCTTCGTTTGTTGGGTTTATTTAAATCAAGGAGGCGCTGATTACCTCTTTGATATCAAGCATGATTTTCTTGGCTAGGTGCTCGGCTTTTGCTTCCGAATCTGACTCCGCATAGATGCGAATGATCGGTTCTGTGTTAGATTTTCTAAGATGAACCCACTCTTTGTCAAATTCAATTTTAACCCCATCGATATCGTTGATCGGTTGTTTTTTGTATTTCTCTCTGATTTCATCGAGGATTTTATCCACATTGATTTCAGGAGTGAGCTCGATTTTATTTTTCGAAATGTAGTAATTCGGATAGGTTGCCCGCAGTCGGGAGATGGATTTTCCGAATTTAGCCAGGTGAGTCAGAAAGAGGCCGATTCCTACCAAGGCGTCCCTGCCATAATGGGAAGCAGGATAAATGATTCCACCATTCCCCTCACCTCCAATGACTGCATCTACCTCCTTCATTTGGTTGACTACATTGACCTCTCCAACTGCAGCAGCGGTGTAATTCCCTCCTCGTTTTTCGGTGACGTCCCGAAGTGCTCGGGTTGAAGATAGGTTTGAAACGGTATTCCCTGGCGTCTTGGAAAGCACATAATCTGCCACAGCTACCAAAGTATACTCTTCTCCAAAAGGTGAACCATCCTCATTAATTAGAGCTAATCGGTCCACATCTGGGTCGACAACGATTCCCAAGTCGTAATTTCCTTTCTCCAGTTTCTGGGAAATGTCTCGAAGGTTTTCTGGAAGTGGTTCGGGATTATGTGGAAAATGTCCATCAGGGGTGCAGTACATTTCTTCAATGACTTCTACTCCAAGAGCCTTCAGAAGCTTAGGTACCACAATTCCTCCTGTAGAATTCACTGCGTCTACCACAATTTTGAACCCTCTTGCCCGAATGGCTTCTACATCTACTAATTCCAAATCCAAAACATGCTGGATGTGACGGTCCAAATAGTCATCAATGGCAGTGCAGCCTCCTAGTTTTTTTACCTCTGCAAAGGAAAAATCTTCGTTTTCCGCTTTATCCAATACATCTTTTCCTTCTGCATCGGAGATAAATTCACCTTTTGCATTCAACAGCTTCAAGGCATTCCATTGAATAGGATTATGACTGGCGGTAAGGATGATTCCTCCTCCCGCTTTTTCCAGCGGAACGGCCAATTCCACTGTTGGGGTAGTGCTAAGTCCTAAGTCGATGACATGAATGCCCAAGCCTTGTAGGGTTGCCGAAACTAATCGGGAAACCATATCACCGGAAAGCCTAGCATCCCGTCCGATGACGACCTTTGGGTTTCCGGTTTTTTCCAATACCCAAGCGCCATAAGCCGCTGTAAATTTCACGACATCAATAGGAGTCAGACCCTCTCCGGCTTTCCCTCCTATTGTACCCCGGATTCCGGAAATTGATTTGATCAGTGACACGTACAGTAAATATTTTTAGGTGAAAAATCGTAAAAAATCCTGCCAGAGGCAGGAACAAAGTTTATTTGAATTTTGCGAGAACTTTTTCGACTTCATTGTCGGGATTACCGCAGGAGCTATTCGCATCCACGGTTTTTCCGCAGTAGCTACAGGTTCCCCCGTCTTTATTTAAGTAAGGATTTTGAGAGGCACAAGTGCCTTTGAATTCCCCGTTTTTCAAGAATAAGAGCCTTACGGACATCAATACAAAGAACAATGCCACAAAGCCAAGCGTGATTAATACAGTTGCCATAACCGATAAATTTGCACAAATTTAAAGCTTTACTTCGAAAACGACTACCAAATCAACTTAGTTTCCCTAATCATGTCAAATTTCAGTAACCGGGCCGAGCAATTGGCTGCTTTTGATCGACTATTGACCATCATGGATGAACTCCGTGCTCAATGCCCTTGGGATCGAAAGCAGACTACTGAAAGCCTTCGCCATCTTACGATTGAGGAGACCTTTGAATTATCAGATGCGATTTTGGAAGGAAATCCAGAAGAAATCAAAAAAGAGTTGGGAGATCTACTTTTGCACATTGTTTTTTATGCCAAAATCGGGTCGGAAGAAGGAAACTTTGACATGGCTTCCCTGACCCATTCCCTTTGTGAAAAACTGATCCGCCGACATCCTCATATTTATGGAGACACACAGGCCAATGATGCAGACACGGTGAGTCAAAATTGGGAGAAAATCAAATTAAAGGAAAAAGGAAATCAATCCGTTTTAGGAGGGGTCCCCAAATCCCTACCGGCTTTGATCAAAGCGATGCGAATCCAGGAAAAGGCCCGGGGTGTCGGTTTTGATTGGGAAGAAAAACATCAGGTTTGGGAAAAAGTGGAAGAGGAAATGCAGGAATTCAAAAATGAATTCAATGCAGCATCCAATGAGGAAATTGATAAAGAAAAGGCTACTGCTGAATTTGGCGATTTACTTTTTTCCCTGATTAATTATGCCCGATTCATTGATATTAACCCAGAGGAGGCCTTGGAGCGAACCAATTTGAAATTCATCAAGCGGTTTCAATATTTGGAAAAAGCAGCCAAAGATGCCGGAAAAAACCTCAGTGAGATGACCTTGGCTGAGATGGATGTATTTTGGAATGAAGCTAAAAAGCTTTGAATACCTTAGAGTTTCTAAAAAAACCAGCTTTTTTTCCACCCCAAGTTCTGGGAGGAATAGATACTTCCTTTCCCGCTGAAAACATAGGCTATACCACAAGCTAGGGCTAAATACACCCCTGATTCTGCTCCAAATAACTCCATTCCCATCACCGTGCAAGCAAGAGGAGTATTCGTTGCGCCTGAGAAAACTGCTACAAATCCACAACCAGCCAAAAGTGCCAATGGAAGGGGGATCAATCCGTGCAAGGCATTGCCCAAAGTAGCTCCTGTAAAGAATAAAGGAGTGACTTCCCCTCCTTTAAAGCCAGCTCCTAATGTGAAGCCCGTCAAGCCTGTTTTCGCCAGCCAGTCATACCAAGGCAAGGGATTTTCAAAGGCTTCCACAATTCTCGGAACGCCCAATCCCAAATAGGTGGTATTGTCCGAAATCCATACAAATAGGGCGATCAGGAGTCCGCCTACGACCGGACGAAGTGGAGGGTAGGCGATGCTTTTGGAAAAAATTTTGGAAAAAAAATGAGTGGATTCAGCAAAGAGTCTACCGGACAAACCAAAGGCAATTCCTGCTGGGATGATCCACCATAAATTGGTCAAGTTATGAGTTGGTACTTCCGAAATATGGTATGCCGTGTGACCCACTCCCCACAGACTTTCACAGACCCAATGGGCAACCCAAGCTGTCCAAAATGCAGGGAAGATGGATTTCCAGCGGAACTGTCGAGAGTGCATCCATTCCAAAGCAAAAATTGCTCCTGCCAGTGGAGTGCCAAAAACAGAAGCAAAACCCCCAGCAACCCCTCCAATCAGGATTAAACGGCGATTTTCAGGTTCAAAACCAATAATCCGTGTGAGTTGATCCGCTAAAGAACCACCCATTTGGACGGCTGTTCCCTCTCGCCCGGCCGAACCACCAAATAAGTGCGTAAAAATCGTCCCAAAAAGCACCAAAGGGGTCATTCGAAGCGGTATAGGGCTTTTGTGTTCGTAAAGTTCATCCAAAAGTA
>JABXHZ010000338.1 GCA_013373335.1 Cyclobacteriaceae bacterium
GCTACCTGGTGTGGCCCTTGCAAAATGATGCAGCCAATTTTGGAAGATGCGGCGAAGCAATTGGGGGATCGATTGAAAATAGTGAAAGTAGACGTTGACCGAAATCCACTGGCAGCCTCAACTTTTCAAGTGCGTGGAGTGCCTACTTTGGTTCTTTTCCAAAAAGGAAAAATCCTATGGAGGGAGTCAGGAGTTGTACCAGTCCATCATTTGATCAAAGTTGTTGAATCCCAACTAGGGGTAAATGCTTGATCCCGAAGTGACAAAAGTCATTTAAGACAGCAAATTCCATGTCTAAATTTGAGATATTATTTGATAGAAACTAAATAAACATAACCTATGAAGATCGAACAAATCTATACCGGATGTTTAGCTCAAGGAGCTTACTACATCGAGTCTGATGGTGAGGCCGCAGTAATTGATCCTTTAAGAGAGGTACAACCTTATATTGAGAAAGCAGAGCGAAGAGGAGATAAAATCAAATATGTATTGGAGACTCACTTCCACGCAGACTTTGTATCAGGACATAAAGATTTGGCAGCCAAAACTGGAGCAAAAATCATTTACGGACCTACCGGTATGAAAATGGGATTTGATGCGATTATTGCTGAGGACAATCAGGTATTTGAATTGGGCAAAGCAAAAATCAAAGTGATTCATACACCAGGTCATACCATGGAGTCTGTTTGCTACCTTTTGATCAATGAAGAAGGAAAAGAAGAGGCTTTGTTTACCGGTGATACTTTATTTATCGGGGATGTAGGTCGACCTGATTTGGCTCAGAAAGTAGTAAAAGATTTAACTCAGGAGAAATTGGCTGCTCACTTGTACGATTCACTTCGCAACAAGATCATGCCTCTACCTGATGATTTGATTGTCTATCCAGCTCACGGTGCAGGGTCAGCTTGTGGAAAAAACATGAGTAAGGAAACATCCGATACCTTGGGTAATCAAAAGAAGACAAACTACGCGCTTCAGGATATGACCAAAGAAGAGTTCATCAAAGAAGTCTTGACAGGATTGACTCCTCCTCCAGCTTATTTCCCTCAAAACGTATTGATGAATATCCAAGGATATGATAGCATCGATGAGGTATTGGAAAGAGGGATAAGACCTTTGACTCCTGCTGAATTTGAAGCTGCCGCTAACGAGACTGGAGCAATGATCCTAGATACTCGCGACGCTCAAGTATTTGCAAAAGGCTTTATTCCAAACTCAATCAATATTGGTATTGATGGAAGCTTCGCAGTATGGGTAGGAGCTATGATTCCTGACTTGAAGCAAGAAATTTTGATCGTTGCTGAAGAGGGAATGGAAGAAGAAGTAGTGACTCGATTGGCACGTGTAGGATATGACTACTCTTTAGGATACTTGAAGGGTGGATTCAAATCTTGGAAAGAAAGTGGCCACGAAGTCGATTCTATTACTTCCATCACTGTTGATGAATTGGCAAAAATCCAGGAGGGAGATCCATCAATTCACATCTTGGACGTAAGAAAAAATTCTGAGTTCATGTCTGAGCATGTGATTGGCGCTGAAAATGCTCCTTTGGATTACATCAATGATTCCATGTTGAAAGTGAAAAAAGATGAGACGTACTATGTGCATTGTGCAGGTGGTTACCGATCTATGATCTTCAACTCTATTTTGAGAGCTAGAGGATATGATAACCTAATCGATGTTGCTGGCGGATTCACAGCAATCAAAGAATCGGGCAAATTCAAAGTTTCTGATTACGTGTGCCCGACCACCCTACTTTAATGAATCCTGTAGAAAAGTTGCTTTAAGAAAATGGCAGGTCGGAAGGCTTGCCATTTTTAGTATAAACCCAACAGATGTGATCAAAGTCACAATTCTAACTTAAAAATGAAACGCAATTTTGTTATCCTTTTGGTGATTTTAGGTTTTATGACTGTGAATGCGCAGTATTTAGCTGCTCAGCATGGCCATGAAACCCAGGAAGAAACTACAGAAAAGCGTCTTTTTGGAAAAGTGCTGGAAAGTGGTTCTTTCGAGTTTCATCTTCGTTCTTTCTTTATGGCGACTGTCAATCAAGGAGATTTGATGGATTACAGTACTTGGGGAACCGGTGCTGGTTTAGGTTATTTCAGTCCACGTTGGAAGGGATTTGGAGTGGGTTTCAGTGGATTCTTTGTTTTCAGGCATTATGAAAACAACATTCAGAAACTGGATCCGATTACAGGAGTTGGAAATCGATATGAAATACTTCTCTATGATGTCCATCATCCTTCAAATCATAAAGACATGGATCGTTTGGAAGAGCTATTCATATCCTATCAAAAAGAAGACCTGTCAATTTGGGCTGGAAGACATCATTTCGAAAGTCCTCTTTTGAATGCCTCGGATAATAGGATGCGTCCAAATCTCTTCAGTGGTGTTTCCATTGACTATACCCCAGGGAAATTTCATTTTAATGGAGCCTGGTTTTCACATGTGATATCCCGTGGATCTTTGGAATGGGTACCGGTGAAGGAATCTTTTGGATTTTATAATACCGGTCGAAATCCACTTGGGGTAGATGAAACCTATAAGCATCACATTGAATCCAAGGGTATAGGAATCATTGGCGTGGAGTATGTGAACAATGATCTTCATATTCAGTCTTGGAATTACCTAGCAGAAGGAGTTTTTGGACTGTCCTTCCTTCAGGCTACCGGTACTTCCAAATGGGGAGGCAATGTAGATGGTGTTTGGGGAGTTCAGGGTTTTGCAGAGACTGCGGTAGGGAATGGGGGAAATCCTGATCCCGAAAAAGCCTACATTCTTCCAGGAGAAAAGTCTTATGGGATTGGTTTTAGAGCTGGTGTCAAGTGGCCTCATGCTTTATTGACTGCCAATTATTTGGGAGTCTCTACTCACGGCAGATTCTTGTTTCCTCGGGAGTGGGGGAGAGAGCAGTTCTTTGTCAGCCTTCAGAGGGAGCGTTTTGAAGGACTTGGTGGAGGAAGCTCTTTCATGATCCAATACGACCATACCTTTATCCATGATAAATTAAAGGTCAGTTTTGGAGCATCCCATACCGATACCGCTGATTTTGAAGACGTCAGATTGAATAAATATGGAATTCCAAATTATTATCACTTCAGTGGATTGGTGGATTACCGTTTTGATGGCTTCTTCAAAGGATTAGATTTACAGTTGTTAGTAGTTGGGAAAAAACAATATGCTAACCAGGTCACCCCCGTGGAATATGTGATCAATCGGGTAAATTTGGTGAACACATCGATTATCTTGGATTATAGATTTTAAACAAAGAATAAAAAACAAATAAACAGATGAATCAATTTATGGAATGGATTACACAACCTTGGCCTTGGTACGTAGCAGGTCCGTTGATCGGATTAATGGTGCCGGCGCTATTGATTTTGGGGAATAAAACCTTTGGGATTTCTTCCTCCTTGCGACACGTTTGTGCGATATGTGTCCCTTCAGGTATTCCTTTCTTTACCTATAATTGGAAGAAGGAAGTTTGGAATCTCCTGTTTGTCTTGGGGATTTTGATTGGAGGTTTTGTAGCCACGAATTATTTGGCAAACCCTGATTCAATCATTGTTTCAGAAGCGACACAGGCTGATTTGAAAGCTTTGGGAGTTACTGATTTTGGCAACTTGCTTCCAGCAGATATTTTCTCTTGGGAAAATCTCTTCACAGCAAAAGGCTTGTTGTTTTTTGTGATTGGAGGATTTTTGGTGGGCTTTGGTTCCCGATATGCGGGAGGTTGTACTTCAGGCCATGCCATTATGGGGATCAGCTCGCTTCAGTGGCAGTCAGTTTTGGCAACGACCTTTTTTATGATAGGTGGTTTCCTTATGACCCACGTATTACTAGAGCCATTAATGAAATTAGTAGGATTTTAAAATTTAAAATGAAATGAAAGTAGCAGAAAAAGAAAACCCTACGAAGAACATAAGCTTTAAGACTCTTGATCAAAAGCCTTACGAGGAAAAAGGTATGGAGTTGCTTAAATACTTGATTTTGGGCGTGTTGTTCGGAATTGTATTTGTGAAAGCTGAGATTATTTCTTGGTTCAGAATCCAGGAAATGTTTAGACTGCAATCCTTCCATATGTATGGAGTAATTGGTTCAGCCGTAGTGGTTGGGATTATCTCCGTTCAGATTATCAAGCGATTCAATATCAAAACTATCCATGGAGAGCCGATCAATATTCCAAATAAGGAATTCCGAAAAGGCCAGATTATCGGTGGATTCATTTTTGGATTGGGTTGGGCATTGACTGGAGCTTGTCCAGGACCGTTATTTGCTCAAATCGGTAGTGGATATACTGTGATTTTGGTGACCTTGATTTCTGCTCTGGCAGGAACATGGGTTTACGGGCGGTTTGCTAATAAATTGCCGAATTAATCGTTGAAGGTCATTGAAAGCCGCTGTTTGTAAAAGCAGCGGCTTTTTTTGTTAGTATCGGATAATCAGCCAGATAGGTTTTCAAATTGAGATCATTAAAAATTTTTGGAAAAAATCGAGTTGAAAAATGTCCAAAAGCCTTTTGCAAAATTCAGAATCGTCTTACTTTTGCAAACCGAATCGGAGAAAGTACGATTTGAAAATAGAGGAGTGGCAGAGTGGTCGTCCCGATAGCTATCGTGGAGCGGCATTCTCAGAAGCTCGACAATTAGAGGAGTGGCAGAGTGGTCGATTGCGGCGGTCTTGAAAACCGTTGTACCGAGAGGTACCGGGGGTTCGAATCCCTCCTCCTCTGCATCAAAAAAGCCAAGCATTTTGCTTGGCTTTTTTTTTACTTCTCTTCCGAGTTACTTTTAAACTACTCCTCATCGTAATCAATCTCTGTATACTTTTCTTCAGCGATCCGTTTTTTCTTTTCATCCATCAAGTCCAAAGTTACATTCATCTCGAAGGAAATTAATACGATCAGGGATGTGATGTATAGCCATAGCATGAGACCGATTAGGGTTCCTATTGACCCATATAGCTTATTATAGCTCGCGAAATTTGTCAAATAGTAAGTGAATCCATAAAAAGTTAAGGTGATCAGGAGTCCGGCCACATTGGCACCAATTGAGAAAAAATGCCATTTATCATGTACCGCAGGAGCGTTTCTGAATATGAAAGCTGAGGTAAAATAAAACACCATCAAAAGCACCAAGAATTTTAATGCATTAAAAAGGAAGATTAAAAAGCCTGAATTAAAGAGGTGAGTGTTCTCAACCCGTTGAATGGCAATGCTTCCAAAAATCATGACGGTGCTTGCTGCACAAATGGTTAGGACAAGAATCACCACAATTGAAACCGCAATCAATCGACTTTTGAAGAAGCTTCTACTTTCTTTGGTTTGATATACGGAGTTAAAGGAACTCATCATGGAAACCACCCCTTGAGTGGAAGCAAAAAGGGCAAAGAAAAAACCAAAGGATAAGAGACTTTGTCGGGGTTTGGATACAATATCCATGATCGTACCTTCCATTTGTAGGTAAATTTCATTGGGAAGAATCTCCCTGACGAAATTCAAGATGTTTTCAGTGGTTACATAAGGAAAAATATCCTGAATGTATGGGATAAGGTTTAAAAGGAAGAGGAGTAAAGGAAATAGGGCGATGATGAAGCTGAACGCCATAGAGCCAGCCCGTTCATTGATATCGTCTTTTTGAAGTTGCTTTATAAAAAGTTTGGAGGTGTCGTAGAGATTTTTGTCTGGATTGCCAAAATGAATTTTACGCAATCGCAAAAGCTGCTCATGAATCCGATCCTCTATTTTTCGAATATGTTTTTTGACCACAGATTCTAATTATTGAAAAAAAGGTTTTAATAAATCTAATAAATTCTGAGGGGGTCTGGTAGGTTGGTGGTTTTCTTTTTTCAAAAACGCCAAAATCGTCCATCCTTCCGTAATTAATTCCCCGGATTCGTTGAGAACTTCATATTCAAACCGAATTTTGACCCCAGGCATATAGGGGATTTTGGTTCGTATAGTCAATAATTCATCATACTTACCAGGCTTCAAATAGCGAAAATGGCTTTCCAATACAGGCATCATTAAGCCTTCTTCTTCCATTTTTGCATAGGAAAATCCAATCTGACGCATAGCTTCCACTCGTCCTACCTCAAAATACATGGCGTAATTTCCATAGTAGACATAGCTCATTTGGTCAGTTTCTGCGTAGCGGACGCGTATTTGAGTATCAGCTTGGTACATGCTTAGAAAATTTTGGCTCGGTTTAGGGCTGCTTGATACCGCCTTGCATTGGCATTGTGCTGTGCCAAATTGGTTGAGAAAACATGATAACCTGAAAAATCCTCCTTGGCGCAGAAGTACAAGTAGTTATGCTTTTCTGCATTCAATACAGCATCCAAAGCCGATATATCAGGTAAATTGATTGGGCCCGGAGGTAGTCCAGTATACATATAAGTGTTGTATGGACTATCGGTCTCTTTGTGGATGTTTAAAACTCGCTTGATGCTGAAGTCACCTAGTGCAAAAACCAAAGTTGGATCTGCCTGCAAAGGCATATTCAAACGTAGTCTATTCAGGTACACCCCAGCAATTCGGTCCCGTTCGTCATTTTTTTGACTTTCCGCCTGAACAATACTTGCCAGTGTTGTAACTTCTTTCGGAGTCAAGCCCAGCGCTCTAGCTTTGTCTTTACGGGCGTCTGTCCAAAATTTCTCATACTCTCGGTACATTCGGTCAAAAAGTGCGTCGGGGCTGGTATTCCACCAAACTTCATAAGTATTGGGAATGAACATACCCATGATGCTTTCTTCATCGAAATCAAACTTTCGGATATAAACTGAATCCTGAATCAATCCTAAAAACTGCTCAGGCTCCATCTCAAGATTGGAGGTGATTTTCTCAGCCAAATCTTCTTTGGTGCGGACATTATTAAAGGTAATCCGAACAGGAGTCTGCTCACCAGATCGAAGCAACCTTACCAATTCCAAATTGGTCATTCCTGGACGGATACTGTATAATCCCGGTTTGACCAGCTCTTGATAATCCAATACTTTTGCAACAAACCCAAAACTGATCGGATCATTCACAATTTTTTGCTCAAATAGCTGGTTTGCGACGTATTTATAATTTGCATTGCTAGGAATTCGAAAGGCAATGGGATCTCGATTATCGCTTTCTACCAATACATTCGGACTGAAAAAAACCTGGTAGAAATAGAAGGTCATGGAAATTCCCAAAACCGAAAAGGTGATAATCAGAATTAGGAAAAGCTTTTTCTTTTTGTCAGTAAGCATGGTGTAAAATTAGGAAAAGGAAGTAAATAAAGCGGTGTTTTGAAAAAACTGAAAGTAGATAGGAAAGGTTGCTGCGGATTTTTTCAAATCAATACTTTTAAATTTGACTTATCCCTTAATGATATTCAGGAAAGCCCTTAATATTTATTATTCTTCTATTTAATGATATCAGTTACTTGCGCTTTAATATTTAATGATCAAAAGGTTCTAGCGGTTAGGCGTTCCCAATCTATGCCATTGGCTGGTTTTTGGGAATTTCCGGGTGGAAAAATAGAAGAGGGTGAAACTGCTGAATCCTGTATCATTCGCGAAATTCAAGAGGAATTGGGAATTATTATCGAACTGTCTGATCTGTTACCTTCATCAGAGTACACTTATTCTCCGGAAAAAGTAATCAGATTGATTCCTTTTTCTGCGAAAATTGTTTCCGGAGAAATCCAACTTCATGAGCATGATCAGCTTTGTTGGCTAGGTACAAACGAACTTTTTGAAGTAACTTGGGCAGCTGCTGATATTCCTATTGTGAGGTTTTTAGAGGAGAACTGGGAATCAATCACGCAGAATTTAAATCAAAGAAAAAATGTCGGCTGAATTTATAAAGCTCTATGAAGAAAACCCCGATCCAAAAAGGATCAGGCACATCGCTGAAATACTTCGGGATGGGGGAGTGGTCATTTATCCCACTGATACCGTTTACGGAATTGGTTGTGATATTACCAATCAACGTGCGGTAGAACGGATTGCAAAAATCAAAGGAGTCAATCCAAAGAAGCATAATTTTTCTTTTATATGTGCGGACTTAAGTGACATTGCCCAGTACACGCGAGTGATTGACAAACCTGTCTTTAAAATGATGAAGAAGGCGTTTCCGGGTCCATTTACATTTATCTTGGAGGCAAGTTCTCATGTACCCAAGATTATGCAGATGAACAAAAAAACCGTGGGAATTCGAGTTCCGAATCACAATGTTCCTCGTATGCTTGTGGAAGAATTGGGACAGCCCATTTTGACTACCTCCATCCATGATGAAGACGATGTGATCGAGTATAGCACGGATCCGGAATTGATTTTCGAAAAATATCAAAACCTTGTTGATGTAGTGATTGATGGTGGCTATGGGCAAAATGTAGCCTCTACCATTTTGGATTGTACTGGTCCAGAAGTCGAGGTGATAAGACAGGGACTTGGTTCTTTGGAGGATATTCTTTGATATTGGAAACGGATGAAGTCTATCGTCGGTGATTTATTTTACTTTCCAAACCTGGAGTATTTCTGCACCTTATTGAACGTAAATAAACTTTATTTGAATCCTTCAGGATTGTACAAAAGAAAATCCTTTTTCAACCGGACCCAGATTCGGTTGGCAAATAAAGTGGAAACACTTTCGGTACCGATAGTCGGTCGCAGGCCAAATATCCCGCTAGGTCAGGTAGAAATTGATTATCGCCAAAAATGGCAAAAAATACACCTTCGAGGTATCCAAAGTGCCTATGGAAAAGCACCATTTTTTGAGTATTTCTTTCCCTATATCGAAGAAATTTTTGAGCAAAAACCCCAATTCCTTTGGGATTTAAACCAAAAAGCTCTGACAATCTGTCTTAAGTTGCTTCAGCTTCCTGTCAAATTGGAAATCCTGTCCGAGCAGCAAGAATTTCCTGATTTGGAAGACCAAAGGGGGACAATTACGCCCTCAGGCCATTTTTTGGAACGGGGAATATACCAAGAGGTGCCCTATACCCAGAATTTTGGCTTAGACTTTGAGCCCAATCTTTCCGTATTGGATTTGTTATTTGCAGAAGGGCCAAGTGCTAAACGCATCTTAGAAGCTTCATTAAAAAAACATTGAACATTCGTTAAATTGATTGTGTTTTTAAAACAAATTCGGTAACATACGTACAGTATTTATAATTATTCAGAAAGGAATTAAATGGAAGCAAAATTTTCGAACAGAGTCAAAGAGGTGATCTCTCTCAGTCGTGAAGAAGCGCTTCGCTTAGGTCACGATTATATTGGTACAGAGCACCTCTTGTTGGGGATGATTCGTGAAGGCGAAGGGGTAGCTGTTTCCATTCTAAAGAAGTTGGGAGTTCCATTGGAAGAACTTCGTGCTTCGATTGAGCGGGCAGTTCGTGGTACTGCCAACCACAATGTGAAAAATATGGCTAATATTCCGCTGACACGTCAGTCGGAAAAAGTATTGAAAATCACTTATCTGGAAGCAAAAATTTTCAAAAGCCAATTGATTGGCACAGAGCATCTTTTGCTTTCCATTTTGAGAGATGAGGAGAATATTGCTACTCAAATTCTCAACAAGTTTGACATCAATTACGATACCATCAAGGATATGCTAGAAATGCAGTCTGATCCCGGAGTCGCACCTCGGTCAAGAGCAGAGGCTGATGACGCGGATGATGACGGTTCCAAGCTATTTGGCCCTTCAGGTGGAGGGTCGAGCTCTTCTAAATCCGGTAGTGAAAAATCACGAACTCCGGTTTTGGACAATTTTGGTCGTGACTTGACTAAGATGGCTGAAGAAGACAAGTTGGATCCGATTATTGGTCGAGAAAAAGAAATCGAACGTGTAGCACAGATTCTTTCTCGAAGAAAGAAAAACAATCCGATCCTTATCGGTGAACCTGGCGTTGGTAAAACGGCAATCGCTGAAGGTTTGGCTCTTCGTATAGTTCAGAAAAAAGTATCCCGTGTCCTTTTCAATAAGCGAGTGGTAACTTTGGACCTAGCCTCTTTGGTGGCCGGCACAAAATACCGCGGACAATTTGAAGAGCGCATGAAGGCGGTAATGAATGAATTGGAAAAATCACCTAATGTTATCCTATTCATTGATGAACTTCATACCATCGTGGGAGCTGGTGGAGCTTCAGGCTCTTTGGATGCATCCAATATGTTCAAACCAGCTTTGGCTAGAGGTGAGATCCAATGCATTGGTGCAACCACATTAGACGAATATCGCCAGTATATCGAGAAGGATGGTGCTTTGGCCCGTCGTTTCCAAATGGTGATGGTGGATGCTACTACTCCTGAAGAGACAATTCAAATCCTGAATAATATTAAGGACAAGTATGAGGATCATCACAATGTGAATTATACAGACGAGGCTATTGAAGCCTGTGTGAAACTTTCCGATCGATATATTTCCGATCGTTTCTTGCCAGACAAGGCGATTGATATTCTGGATGAGGCCGGTGCGCGTGTGCATATCAACAATATTCATGTTCCTGAAGATATTTTGAAGCTGGAAGCTGAAGTTGAGGAAATCAAAGCCGAGAAAAATCGAGTAGTCAAATCTCAGAAATACGAAGAAGCTGCTCAGCTTCGGGATAAGGAGAAAAAATTGTTGGAGCAATTGGATTTGGCGAAAGCCCGATGGGAAGAAGAATCCAAAACCAAGCGCTTTACTGTAGACGAGGACAATGTCGCAGAAGTAATTGCGATGATGACTGGAATTCCTGCAAAACGAATCGCTCAAAATGAGGGTAATAAATTACTCAACATGGGTGAGGAGCTGAAAGGGAAAGTCATTGGTCAGGATGAAGCTATTAAAAAGTTAACAAAGGCTATTCAGCGAACCCGCGTAGGATTGAAAGATCCGAAGAAACCAATAGGTTCCTTCATTTTCTTGGGCCCTACCGGTGTAGGTAAAACTGAATTGGCAAAAACCTTGGCTACCTATCTCTTTGACAAAGAAGATTCTTTGATTCGAATCGACATGTCAGAGTATATGGAGAAATTCTCCGTTTCCCGATTGGTGGGAGCGCCTCCAGGATATGTGGGGTACGAAGAAGGCGGACAGTTAACCGAAAAGGTGCGAAGAAAGCCTTATTCTGTCGTCTTGTTGGATGAAATCGAAAAAGCCCACCCAGATGTATTTAATATTCTGCTGCAGGTTTTGGATGATGGAATTTTGACAGATGGTCTTGGTCGTCGCGTTGATTTTCGAAATACCATCATTATCATGACTTCAAACATTGGAGTACGTGATTTGAAGGATTTCGGTGCAGGAATTGGTTTTGCAAGCAAGGCTAAGCAGGACAATATGGACGAAATTATGAAGTCCACGATACAGTCTGCTTTGAAAAAAGCCTTCAGTCCAGAATTCCTGAATCGTTTGGATGATGTAGTAGTGTTCAACTCACTAAGCAAAGAGGATATTTTCAAAATCATCGATATTTCTTTGGCCAAGTTGTTCCACAGAATTACTGATTTGGGATATAAGATTGAGCTGACCGAAAAAGCAAAAGAATTCTTATCTGAAAAAGGATATGATCAGCAATATGGAGCTCGTCCACTGAATCGTGCGATTCAGAAGTATCTCGAAGATGCTGTCGCTGAAGAAATTCTGAAAGGGGATCTTTCAGAAGGCGATGTGATTACTGCGGATTATGACGGTAAGTCGCCAGAGTTGACCATTACCGTGAAAAAGAAAAAACAAAAGGCAGAGGAATAATCGGATCTGCCACAAAAAATAAATCCCAAGGCTTGAGCTTTGGGATTTTTTGTTTTTTCTCGGTTAGCTTTTAAAGGGAGAAGATGAAAAACACTAAGGCTACCCCTAATACCAAAGTCATCACTTTGGCTTTTTCCAGATCTTCTTTTTTCACTTTTCGTTTTCGCAGAACCATCACGGAAAGTCCCAAACCAAACATTTGGAGTAATAATGAAATTCCATTTAAAGGACCCATAGGAGCCTCAACTAGATGGAATTGGCTGTTGAATATAGATAGGGTTCCAAGTAAGATTCCTGAAATCCCGAAGATAAATGATCGTTGTAAAAGTACGCCCTCAGGCAAATCGGTCCATTTCATAGGGTAATATTGGAGTTTGGCGAAGATAGGAATTCCTTCGGATACAACAGGATGCTATTTTTTTATCATTTTCTTTTTTCGATTTGCGAAATATTTCTCTATCTCTTCTAGAGAAAGCGCATTTAAAGTCATTTCCTTAGTTAGCCCCCCTTTTCTTCCTACTAATACACCATATTTCATATCACCATATCCAGCAACCTCATGGGCATCGGGGTTGATAGAGAGCATAACCCCTTGATCCATGGCATAGCGCACCCAGCGCCAATCTAAATCCAACCGCCACGGATTGGCATTAATCTCGATAACAACCTGGTGTTTGGCACAAGCATCAATAATGGTTTTGTGATCAATGGGATATCCTTCTCTTCGGAGCAATAGTCTACCGGTAGGATGACCCAAAATAGTTGTATAAGGATTTTCAATAGCGGTGAGCAAGCGGTGTGTAGCTCGCTTTATGTCCATATTTAAAATGGAATGTACCGAAGAAACCACAAAGTCGAATGTCTGTAAAATGTCTTCAGGATAATCCAAACTACCATCTCCCAAAATATCTGATTCAATTCCTTTAAAAATTTTAAATGGTGCGAGTTCCTGATTCAGCTGATTAATTTCCTCTTGTTGCTTAATTACCTTTTCAATTTCTAAACCACCTGCATAGCTAGCAGTGCGTGAATGATCGGAAATTCCCAAATATTCATAACCTAAAGCTTTGCATTGTTCGGCCATTTGCCGCAGACTGTTTTTACCATCACTGTAGGTTGAATGATTATGGAGGATTCCCTTTAGGTCACTTTCCTCCAAAAGGGTTGGGATTTTATGCTCTTTGGCTAGTTCCACTTCTCCATATCCCTCTCGCATTTCGACAGGGATGTATTGAAGATGATGTTTTGAAAAGAACTCCTGATCGTTTTTAAAGCCATTCACGCGCAATGCTTCGGCAATGGTAGTTTTCGAGTCAAGTTTGCTTTGAAGATGCTGGGCACTGGCGGAGAGTGCATAGGATTTAATCGGGAATTCCTCGGGGCTGGTTAAATATATGGTAAACTGGAGGTCCCAATCTTTGATTTTCCCTCTCAGCGTAAATGGTCCTGAAAGAGATTTATCAATTTCAAAATCTTTAATTTTCGATAGTTTATGCTGAATTTTTGGGATGTCCTTTGTGCCAATCAGCCATTCGGCTTGAGAAATTATTTCCATTTTTCGGGCAAAATCTCCTACAGGAACGATAGTAATACCGGAAAATTCATCTTTCAATTTTTCCGTCAGCTCGTTCATGTATTCTTCAATATCTGCATAAAGCCACTTTCCGGAATTGGATGCTTTGAATTCCAGGTTTTGGATGATGGTTTCTTGTGTTTTTTCTCCAAATCCCTTGATTTTTGCCACCTTGCCGCTTTGACAGGCTTCCATCAATTCATGGGTAGAGGTGATGCCCAATTCTTCCCAAAGGGTTTTCACCTTTTTAGGCCCCAATCCTTTGATTTGAAGTACTTCCAGAATTCCTTGCGGGGTTTTATCAATCAAATCATCCAAGAGTGGAAAGGATTCCGAGGACTTTAAAGACTGAATCGCTTCCAAGATACTCTTTCCGATTCCAGGTATTTTTCCCAATTCTTCATCACTGAGTTCCATGATGTCTGCATCCCCCCGTTCCAAAGAGTTGAGTGCTGATTGATAACTTCTGATTTTAAATGAGTTTTCATCATGAAGCTCCATCAATTGGATACAGAGCTTGAGTTTTTTAAGGATAGTCTTATGGTCCAAAACAAGGAAGGTTTTAAATACGTCTACTTAGACAAATGTCCAAAAATATTGTTTCAAATTAAAGTTGAATCGGGTATCTTCCACAGGATGGCCTGGGCCATCAATGGATTTTATTTCAATCGAATTGTAAAGAACAAATGGAATTTGAAACCTTAGTTTTTTGTTTCTACCATGTGTCCAAACTAAATCACCAACTTAGCTATGAATTATTGGATGGTAAAAAGTGAACCGAATTCTTACTCTTGGGGTGACTTCGAAAAGGCCCAAGAGGATATTTGGGATGGAGTAAGAAACTATCAAGCTCGGAATTATTTGAATGAGATGCAGGTCGGTGACCAGGTCTTATTTTATCATAGTGGTAAAGAAAAGGCTGTAGTTGGTATTGCAGAGGTTTCTTCTGCTCCGATTCCGGATCCAAAGGATGAAGCTTGGACAGCTGTGATGCTGAAAGTAAATCGACAGTTGGCAAAACCGGTCAGTTTAGCACAAATAAAAGCTGAGGATAGACTTTCCGAATTGCCCATGCTTAAACAATCCCGCCTTTCCGTGATTCCTGTAAAAAAAGACGAGTTTGAGTTGATCGTGAAGATGTCTCTATGAGAAAAGCCATTGCTATTTGCTTTGTTTTACTTTTTGGTGCGCCTGCATTTTCGCAGGTAGAGTATGTGAGTCGGTTTGAAATCGAATCAGATTATTTTGATCCGCATTTTGAGATGGTTCGTTATGGCGAAAACCTAGTTGCTTTTCGAACCCTGGCAAAGCGTGCTTTTTCAGTAGATCGCATTTTTCAATACATTATTCTGGACCCAGAATTGACCACTGAAAAGGGCTTGATCGAATTGCCTGTACAGCCAGGTTATGA
>JABXHZ010000018.1 GCA_013373335.1 Cyclobacteriaceae bacterium
ACAAGCTTTGAATCAAGACTCAGTTTGTACTCCTCAACTGCTTTTAAAATCAAAGCTGCGATAAATGATTTATTGATAGAAGCTATATCAAATCGAGTAGTTGATTCAACAGGTATATTCCATACTCGATTTGCCAACCCTGCATGTTTTTGAAAGAGAACCCCTTCCCTATCGCCTATTACGATACTGCCACTAAAATTTCCTTTTTCATGTTCGTCATTAATAAACTTTTCGATTGCAGAAAAGTCTTGAATTAAAGACGATTTAGATTCCTTTTCTGGAAATTGATTAATACTAAATACCAAAAGAATTAAAATAATTACCCTCATCTATTTTTGATTCGTTTACTCAAATCAAATGAGAATAATCTATAATTCAAGTCTAAAAAACAGGTTTTGGGACGAAAATCAGATATATGGGATGAACTCGAGCTTCATGAAACTAATTCATGAAACTTTCCAAAAATGAGTCTGAAATAGGAATTATTTGATTTTGGATATGTATTTCAGATTTGCCTTTGTTTTTAATGATTTTATCTATTTGAATAGGGTTAACTAAGAAACTTCGATGACACCGTTTTAGGAAAGGAGAATCCTCATAGTTGTCTTCAATCACTTTAAGTCGATTTCGAATCAAATGAGTCTTGATTTTTTCCTGTTCTAAAAAATAAATTTCGAGATAGTTTTTATCCGACCTCATAAACAAAAAGAATTCAGGTTTTACTTGAATAACATCTTTACCATTTTCAGATTGAAAAATCAAAACTTCCGAATTAGGCAACGTAAGTTTAAAACGATCATTTATCCCAAATTGAAAGAGTGCAATTGGTAAAATCATTATAGAAAAATATTCCAAAATCAATAGAATATAGGCATTTAAGCTCCATTCCTGCCAATTCCAGAAATAATTGAATAAAAGAAAAATGGAGGTGCCTCCGATAAGAAGTTGGGCAAATATCCAAGCTATTTTTTGAAATAGGGTTTTTGGATTAATTTTCTTGGAAAGACCAAATTCTAGCACAAAAAACACGAATGAGTTTAAAAGTCCAAACAAAATAGACCGTGTCAAAAAATCATGCCCCGAATAAGACACCCCCTGATCAATCCCAAAAGCCTCGAAAATATATAAAACGTAAAAGAGCATAAGTCCTAAAAAAAGGACATATAAAATTTTTACTGTTTTCAACCTTATTTTCATTGGATTTTTCTCATTAGCCAATTGAAAATCATTTCCCGCTGTTCTTCTTTTGGATTGATTAATAATTGATCCAAACGCTTTAAGGAACCACCTGTCATGAGAGTTTCATAAGGACAAAGACGTACTAATTTATATCCATGAATCCGGGTCAGCAAATCTATTTGACTGTCATTGTAGGCTTGTAACTTCCAGCCAGGCGCCCCATTCCCTGAAAAATCACCAGGTTCATTCCCCTCTCCAAAGAGTTTATTTGCAATTGGAGGACCATTCCACACCCTCAATTGCAAACCAGCCTTAACCGCATCTTTTTCATAAGTTCGACAAAGCCTTTTATAAGAATCCACAAAAGAAAAATTAAACTCTGAGTACAAGTCAGACCGAAGCGATGTAAGTCTGTATCGATTAAAATGAACCTCCGTGTCCCATAGAACTAAGTGGCGATTGATCTTAAAATCCACCTTGATTTTTTCAAAAAAAGGAATCGAACCTACTCCTCCCAAATCAGAAAACACTTCTGATAGCCAGGACTTTCCCTTTTCATCCAAATAATGAGAAACAATTGGGATTACAACTTCCGATTCATACTCAGCACCTCCATCTTTGAGAATCAAATCAAGTTGGCGAGTCATTAAATGCATCATGAATCAAACGTTTTCGCGAATGATTTCCCATGTATGGTCCGCAAGAAGCCTAACTTCTGCAACAAAATGAGCCCAATCTTTTTTTCTTCCCCATTCTTCGGGTGCGATTAAACTCAAAAAATCTGTTCCATCTTCTTTTTGATACAAAAAGTAGATGTGATTTATTAAGGGTTCAAACCCAATTGCAGCTTGATAAATCCGCTCTGAAACTTCGACCCTAGCCTTAATTTTTTCAGCCTGCTCTGCCAAAAGCTTCATTTGCTGGTAAATTTGAGCCATTTGCATATCTGTCTGCGAATGCATGGCAGCTACCGCTCGACCCGTAATCTTTCCTTTATCTTCTGGCTTGACGATGGCACTTCCAGAATGATGGGCATATGGCAAAGTTCCTGGGTTTTCAGAAACCTTGTCTTTCATCCGCTCTAAATCGAGTTCTTCTATATTTATTTTCTTACCGCTCATTTTATTCTTGTCCGGTAGAGATCCGTTCTTTCAAATTTCCTTTTGAACCTGGGAAAGTGGTTTTTTGAGAAATATCATACCCTATCCACAACATGATAGCCATGAAAATGAAGAAAAGGATCAAGAATATTTTTTTTCCTCTGCTCATAAAGGTTACAAAGCTTAGATAGATAGTAAAATTAAACCCAAATACCCAAAAGAACATTCCATGGGATTCAATTCTTTCTTTATAGAAGAAACCTTTTTGAAAAATGTTTATATTTTAGAAAAACTCTTTGTGAGGTAATCAATCAATCTAAGATTTTTCGCCAATAATATGTATCAATTCATCAGTGAGTCTTCTATTTATCAATATTTTGGAGAGGATGATCCGGATATGATCCGAGAAATGATCCAAATTATCCTCGATACCAATATTCATGACCTACAGGAATTGCCGCTTTTTTATCAAGAGAATGACTTTTTGACCATTAAAAAAAGATGTCACAAGGCAAAACCTTCCATGAGTTATATTGGAGCTGTTAAAACCAGAAAGCTTCTAGAAGAAATAGAGGAAAATCTAGAATCGTCCCAAGCCCTTAATGAAAAACTTCAAGCTCAATTAGTAAGTATCAAACAGGAATTGGGGGACTTTTTGGAAACAGTTAGTAAATAAAAAACCAAAGTAAATGCGAAAACTTTTGTTGATTGGACTACTAAGTTTAGTCCAGGTAATTCTGTATGCTCAAAGTACGCTGAGTGTGGAATACATCATGCGGGATCCAAAATGGATGGGTTATTTTCCTTCTGATATCCGCTGGAGCGATGATAGTCAAACCATCTATTTTCAATATAATCCAGAGGAAAATCCCAGCGATTCACTTTACCAAATCCAACTAAGTAAGCCCAATGAATTCGCAAAGGTTGATTGGAGAGAAGAGCGATCCATGCGCCGAAATCAGGCCAATTACAATAGCGACAAAAGCAAAAGGCTTTATGTCATGCCAAATGATCGAATCTTCCTTGAAAGTTTGCCCAATGGAGTGAAAAAAGAAATTTTAAACTGGCATGCACGGGTAAGTAATCCAACCTTTCTTGCGGATGAAAACTTAGTATCCTTCGTTAGCGAGCAAAACCTCTACATACTTAACCTTCAGACAGAGGCCGTTAAACGAGTTACCAATATATCTACTGGAAATAAGCCTGGAGGAATGGATAACAGGAATTCCAATTCAGATTCTTCCAAACCTTTTTTGGAGGAAGAAAACCTCAAACTTCTGGAAGTTGTCAGGGAGCGTCAGGAAAAAAGAAAGCAGAGTCAGGCCTATCGAGAAGCAACTCAGTTAGAACCTGAGGAAGAATTTACCTTTTACACAGAGGGAAAAAACCCTTCCAACCTACAGCTTTCTCCGGATGGCAAATTCGCCACATTTCTTTTTTATAAAACGGCCACTAATAAAAATACTAAGGTTCCGAACTATGTCGATGCCTCAGGCTATACGGAAGATTTGAATGCTAGGCCTAAAGTTGGAACAAAACCAACCACCTCTGAAATAGGAATTTACAATTTGGAAAAGGATACTGTTTATTTCATAAATACTTCTAGCCTGCCAGGACTGACGGATCTTCCAGATTATGTAAAAGAATATCCTGAAAAAGAATGGTTAAAAAAAGAACGAGAACTTGCGCTTTTTGGACCGGTGTTTTCTCCTAACGGAAGTAAAGCAATCGTCCAAGCCCGTTCTTTAGACAATAAGGATCGATGGATTGCGCTTGTCGATTTGGAAACGGGAGAATTAACAACGTTGGATAGACAACGTGATGAAGCTTGGATTTCCGGCCCAGGTATTGGGTGGACTTTTTCGGGAGGAACATTGGGATGGCTTCCCGATAACAAGCATATCTATTTTCAATCTGAAGAAACTGGCTATTCCCATCTTTACCTATATGATGTAGAAAAAAAAACTAAGAAAGAATTAACCAAAGGAGAATTTGAGGTTTTTAATCCTTTTCTTTCAAAGGATGGTACCCATTGGTACTTGACAACATCAGAGGTAGATCCAGGAGAAAGGCATTTTTATCGTATGCCTGTCTATGGAGGGAAAATGGAGAAACTCACCGAAATGACAGGCAATAACGAGGTCAGATTATCCCCTGACGAAAAATATCTTGCTATACTTTACTCCTACAGCAACTCCCCAGCCGAGCTTTACTTGCAAGAAAACAAGGTGAGCGCAATCCCTACCAAACTAACTGATGGTCAAAGTGAAGAATTTAAGTCCTACAA
The DNA here is from genome assembly GCA_013373335.1 of Cyclobacteriaceae bacterium. Classification (GTDB taxonomy): domain Bacteria; phylum Bacteroidota; class Bacteroidia; order Cytophagales; family Cyclobacteriaceae; genus Algoriphagus. The sequence continues at coordinate 4,567 of JABXHZ010000018.1, forward strand.
TTGGAGAGATCCTGAGATCATTCGATTTACTGCACGAGATGGTGCCAAAGTACCTGCTCGGATTTATGAACCAGAACCTTCCAAGAAAAATGGAGCAGCAGTCATCTTTGTGCATGGTGCAGGTTACCTACAGAATGTCCACAAGTGGTGGAGCAGTTACTTCCGTGAATACATGTTCCATAACCTATTAGCCGATTTAGGATATACCGTTTTGGATATTGATTATCGAGCTTCTGCTGGATATGGTCGTGATTGGCGTACAGGTATTTACCGGCACATGGGCGGAAAAGATCTTTCTGATCAAGTAGATGGGGCTAAGCATTTAGTAGAAGCTTATGGGGTTGATTCGGACCGAATAGGGATTTATGGAGGAAGTTATGGAGGGTTTATTACACTCATGGCATTATTTACTGAGCCGGATGTATTTAAGTCAGGTGCAGCCTTGCGATCTGTCACAGATTGGGCTCACTACAATCATGGCTATACCTCTAATATTTTGAATACACCGGAGGAAGACCCCATCGCCTACCGAAGATCATCCCCTATTTATTTTGCCGAAGGCTTAAAAGGAAATTTATTGATGGCGCATGGAATGTTGGACGTTAATGTGCATTTTCAGGACGTAGTTCGTCTTTCTCAGCGATTGATAGAATTGGGAAAAGATAATTGGGAAATGGCTATTTATCCGGTGGAAGATCACGGATTTGTAGAACCCAGTTCCTGGACAGATGAATATAAGCGTATCCTTAAACTCTTCAACAGCACTTTATTAAATGAATAGAACCACCTACATCCGCCTTGCTGCTCTTCTTTTGAGCATACCCTTTCTGGTATTTTCCTGTCAAACACCAATTGAAGATAAAGAACCAAAAAGAGGTTTAATCGCTGAGAATGCAATGGTAGTCTCTGCCCGTGGCGAAGCTTCAAGAATAGGTGTAGAAATCATGCAAAAGGGCGGAAATGCCTTCGACGCAATGATGGCTACCGAAATGGCCCTTGCCGTTACTTTTCCTTTTGCTGGAAATCTGGGAGGTGGTGGCTTTGCCGTTTACCGAATGGCAAATGGAGATATTGGATCCATCGATTATAGGGAAAAAGCTCCTTTAGCTGCCCATCGAGATATGTATTTGGATGAGAATGGAGAGGTAATCCCAGGATTGAGCACAAAAGGAGCTTTAGCTTCCGGCGTGCCTGGAACCATTGCAGGGATATTTGAAGCTCAGGCCAAATTCGGTAAACTCGATCCCAAGGAAATACTACAGCCAGTAATTGATTTGGCAAGAAATGGATTTGTGGTTAGTCCCCAACAAGCTGGAAGACTTCAGGGGATTCGAGAAGTTGTTCGAGAAGTAAATGGAGATGATACATTCTTTGGGAAAGAATGGAATGCTGGAGATACCATCAAAAACATTGCTTTGGCTGAAACCTTAGAACGAATTGCCAAAAATGGCCGAGATGAATTTTATAAGGGAGAAACCGCCAAGATTCTCGTAGATCACATGCAAAGAATGGGGGGAATCATAACTGAAGAAGATCTCGCTGCTTATGAGGCAGCTTGGCGTGAACCGATCGTTTTCGACTATAAAGAACTTCGGATTATCTCCATGGCGCCACCAAGTTCGGGAGGTGTAACTATTGGGCAAATTTTGAAAATGATCGAACCATTTGACCTGAAAAGCATGGGACATAATTCGGCTGATTATGTCCAGGTTCTCACAGAAGCTATGCGAAGAGCATATGCCGATCGGAATTATTATTTGGGAGATCCAGACTTTGTGGAGATTCCCATTGCGGAGCTATTGGATGATGAATACTTGCGAAATCGGATGGAAAGCTTCAATCCTGAAAAAGCTACCCTTTCCTCCGACATAGCTGAAGGTTCGGTTCTTTTTGCAGAAAGTATGGAGACAACTCACTACTCCATCATGGACACAGAAGGAAATGCGCTTGCTGTTACCACTACCTTAAATGGTGCCTATGGATCAAAAGTCTACCTGGATGAGTTGGGCTTTTTCATGAATAATGAAATGGACGACTTTAGTAGTAAAGCCGGTGTCCCTAATATGTTTGGATTAATCGGTGCTGAAGCCAACAGCATTGCTCCTGGAAAAAGAATGTTGAGCTCTATGACTCCTACATTGGTGGAAAGAGACGGGAAATTGTGGATGATCGTTGGGACCCCGGGTGGTTCCACCATCATCACCGCAGTGGCTCAAACGATTCTGAATGCCTATGAATTTGATATGACTATGCAAGAGGCAGTTGAAGCTCCACGTTTCCATCATCAATGGCTTCCTGATCAAATTTTATTTGAAGAAAACACTTTGGACAGCACTTTACTAAAAATTCTAACTGCCAAGAATTACCTGATCAACGAAGGGCGTACTCCTATTATCGGTTCTGTCGATGCTATTATGGTTTTGCCAGATGGAAAGCTGGAGGGAGGGGCTGACCCCCGGCGAGAAAATGAAGCGGCAGGATTTTAAGCTCTAAAGGCCTTGGGTTTAACCAAGGCCTTTTTCTTTTTTGCCTGATGAGTTGCCAAAACTGCAATCACCTCTGAAATCAAAACATTTGTAAATCAGGCAATTATTTTTAAAATTAAGTAGGATTTTTACTTCAGTCCATCCAAGAGCAACTGAATATTGAATCATTTTTAACCCTTAAAATCTCTTTTATCATGGTTACCCACTACATCATTACTAACCGGGAAGTCACTTCCAGAAAAAGTAAAAACTACATCTCCGTGAATGAAACGGAATTCATGCGGAAAGACGGCGATGAGGAAGCTCGTCATAATCTCCGCTATGGAACCGTAAGCTTTGATCCTAAAAAAGCCAAAAAACTCAAAGACTTTTCCATTCAAATCATCCCAGAGGTGGATGAAGCCCTTCTTGCCAACTATGCGGATGACAAGGATGTCAATAAGGCTAAATTCCCATCCACACATATATTCAATGAGCTTTATGAGTCAGGAATAAAAGCCAGCAAAAAGACCCCAGGTGGAGATCATATCAGAATATCAGAAGACATCATGGTTTTTGTACATGGTTTTAAATCCGATTTGGAGACTGCCATGCAAACCCTTTGTGAATTGCATAAAAAATATGTAGAACCTGAAAATTCTACCATCAAGCATCTAGTCCTTTTTACCTGGCCTGCCAAAAAGAAGCTGCTGAAATACCGGTCTGATGCCTATGATGCGATGCAGTCAGGCTTTGCTCTAGCCCGTTCCATGGCCTCGCTTCGAGAGTTTTTCAAAAAGAAATTTGTAGAAGAGCGAAAGCCACTCTGTGACCAAAAAATCCACCTCATGTGTCATAGTATGGGGAATCGAGTATTGGAGAATATGGTCAAAGGCGTTCAGGATATTGGTTTAGAGATCAACTCCATTTTTGGGGAAATCCTTCTGGTTGGTGCAGACATCGACTATTATGCTCTAGAGCGTCCGAACCCCCTATATCGTTTGATTGATTTTGGAGAAAGGGTACATGTTTATTATCACAACAAGGACCAAGCACTGGGGATTTCTGAATTAACGAAAAACGCCTTTAACCGCCTAGGAAGATGGGGAGCTAAAAACTCCGTGAACTTGGCAGATGATATCTATCAATGCAATGTCACAGAAATCGAAGATGACAAAGGGATATTAAATGATACTGTTCACCATTGGTATTATTACAATTCCCCTACTGTGGTAGATGACATCATTGAAGTAATGAAAGGCGGCAATTCAATTTTCAGTATGTAATTATGGCAAAGAGGAAATTTTCAGACCTGCATTGTCATAACCACATGCGTGCGCATTTTCACATGCAGGAGAAGGAAAAGAAATTTCGAAGAAAGGAAGAATTTAGTCCATGGACCGTTATAGCATCCAACCATCGAAATCACCAGATGGGAAAAATGGGTGCAAGTTATAGCCAAATTGATTTGGTTAAGTGTTGGAACTCCAATCTTCGACTCACCTTTAATTCCTTGTATCCACTTGAAAGACAATTTGTTCAAGGAATAGACCCAAAAATCGGAAAAGATAAATGGTATCGTTTTTTAACCTCAGCCATTCTCGGATCAAAAGGTCTTCGAAGGGATTTATTGCAAACCGCCTATATGAGAATCCCGGATAAAGTCGTGGATTATTTCCAATCGGAAGATTATGATTACTGGGAATCATTACAACGAGAGCGGGATTTTGTCTTGATGGATTCTGGGAAAAGGATTCGCAAAAATGAAATCCATGTCCCTAAGGCCTTTCTTCGTGAAGAACGTTTGGCACGAAAATTTGCAAGCCAGCATCCCCGCTCCTATCAGGCTAAAGATGCCTGTTATCGCATCCCCAAAAACAAAAGCGAATTAAATCAATCGATAGAGGACGATTCAGAAATCACGATGATTTTAACGATTGAAGGGGCTCACGCCTTAGGGACAGATCGAGTACAGTCCATTGAAGAAATCTCAGACCGTGTACAGGAAATCAAGCAAAACTGGAAGGTTCCGATCTTCTTCATCACCTTTGCTCACCACTTTGATAATCATCTTTGTGGTCATGCCCATTCTATTCCCGGCATGGGTAAAATCCTGATGGATCAGTCCAAACGCATGAATGCAGGATTCAATAATGATGGAAGAAGAATTATCAAAGAATTATTGGCTCTTGATCGGGATCTAAACCGAGATGATACGCTGGGCTATCGTATTTTGATCGATGTAAAACACATGAGTGCTCGATCCCGAAAGGAGTATTACAACATAGTTAGAAAATGCCTTGAAAAAGGGGACCGTATTCCCGTAATCGCATCACATTGTGGCTATTCCGGGATTACTACACTTGATCAGCATATTGAATGGCAGGGAAAAGAAAAAGACGATTATACCGATTCAAGTGGAAAATTCAACGCCTGGAATATCAACATGTGTGATGAAGACATTGAGCTAATTGTCAAAACCAAGGGAATGTTTGGATTGTCCTTTGATCAACGAATTCTAGGAATTACAAAGGATGATTTGAAAAATAACCCCAAAAGAAATGGGATTCAACTCATCTGGGAGAATATCGAGGCAGTCATCAAAAGTGCTTTCAACAATCCTAATCTTACTGATATTGAAAAGCCCCAAATCTGGAAATCAATAACTATCGGGACAGATTTTGAAGGCCTTATCGATCCTGTAGACCCCTTTCCTACCGCTCTGGAATTTGATTCTTTTAGCAATCAACTAATAAATGAAATAGATAAGGCAAGAATGGAGGGAGGAAAATTACACTTAGCACATTTAAAGACACGGGAAGACGTGGAAAAAGCCGTGGATGATTTTTCCTTCAACAATGCCTCAAATTTTGTAAAAGAGAATTATCCCAAATAACTATTTCAGAAAAAAACTTACTCTTCCCCAAAAATTTCCTTTACAACCCATCCTTTTCCCCACTCTTCTTGTTCCTTCTCGGTCCAGAGTTCAGGGAAGAAAATGACTTTCTGAAAACGTGGCGGAAGGTATTTTTGCCAGTTGGTTCCTCCTGTGGCAGCGATATCAACCGGATCACGTTGCAAGTATCGAACAGCAGACTTATAGTGTGCCAATGGCCAAAAAACATTGGCTTTGAGATCAAATTGCTTCATTAATTCGGTCAATTCCTCAGTTGGATTTTCTAGCTCCATGAACCGTTGCCAGATATTTTTTCGTCTAAATCCATCAATCAATTCCTTCAATTTTTTACCGTATTTCAAATTGAAGTTTTTGAGTGTTAAAGTTTTTTGACCCGAAGCCAATTCTATAGCTCCTCGTTGCCAATAAAGGTGCTCAAAAATATCATCCGCAGGGGAATGATAATCAAAATCCTTCCGATCAGCTAAAGTTACCAAATGGAAAGCATCTGTTGCCATCAACTCTATTTCCCGGTATTGGGCACTTTGGAATCCCGAGGAAGGCAATAAGGACATACGGAATTTCAAAAATTGCTCTCGCTCCATCCCCTTCCACATCATCGCAAAAGAACTGATCAAATGATCAAAATACATTAAAATCCGCCCTAGCCTAGTTTTAAAAAACTCTTCGGACAAAGGTTCTTCATCAGAAATCTGCTCCATTTCAGAAATTATCAATTTGAAATAAAGCTCGGTGATTTGATGATAGATTATAAAAATCTTTTCATCCTTAAAGCTGGTTTTCGGCTGCTGAAGTGAAAGCAGTACATCCAAATTGATATACTCCCAATAAGTTAAATAGTCAGCATAAAGCAATCCCTCCAAGTAAGAGAGCATATCCTGACCAGATGCTTTAAACTTTTCTTCAAGCTGCTTGATTTTTTCAAGAATACGGGGGTCAAATTGGGCGTTTTCCATCTCTAAATTTTATCAAAAATGATAGTTTTTTACCCCCCGATCTATTTATTTCGAAAGGTGCTGGGATTTGTTACCGACAAAAATCACAGATTCAATTCAATTAACCAAAAAACACATGGAGACTGCAGAAATCCAAAAATCATTAAAGCAGGATACCTTTGAAGGAGTAGATTTTTTAAATATTGATGATCTATTGACGGAGGAGCATCTTTTAATTCGAAGTTCCATTCGTGACTTTGTTAAAAAGGAAATTTCCCCTTACATAGAATCTTGGGCACAAAACGCATATTTCCCTGAATCCATTGTGAAAAAATTTGGTGAAGTGGGAGCTTTCGGCCCTCAAATCCCAGAAGAATATGGAGGTGGCGGACTGGATTACATCTCTTATGGGCTTATCATGCAGGAAATTGAGAGAGGAGATTCCGGGATGCGATCAACTGCATCTGTTCAAGGCTCCTTGGTCATGTACCCCATTTACAAATTTGGATCTGAGGAGCAGCGACAAAAGTACCTTCCAAAATTAGCTTCAGGTGAAATGCTCGGTTGCTTTGGCTTGACCGAACCCGACCACGGTTCCAACCCAAGCGGCATGGTCACCAACTTTAAGGATATGGGTGATCATTACCTGCTGAATGGGGCCAAAATGTGGATTTCCAATTCACCCAAAGCCGATATCGCGGTAGTTTGGGCTAAAAATGAGGAAGGTAGAATTCACGGCCTGATTGTCGAACGCGGCATGGAAGGCTTTTCAACTCCCGAAACTCACAATAAATGGTCGCTTCGGGCTTCCTGCACCGGGGAGTTGGTTTTTGACAATGTGAAAGTGCCGAAGGAGAATCTCCTTCCCGGCAAGTCAGGATTAGGGGCTCCGCTGATGTGTTTGGACTCCGCCCGTTTTGGAATTGCCTGGGGGGCTATCGGAGCAGCTATGGATTGCTATGAGTCTGCGAGAAAGTATGCGATGGAGCGCATTCAATTTGACAAGCCTATTGGCAGCTTCCAATTGATTCAAAAGAAACTTTCCGAAATGCTTACTGAAATTACCAAAGCACAATTGCTAGCCTGGAAAGTAGGTAAAATGATGAATGAGGGAAAAGCTAAGACGGTTCACATTTCCATGGCAAAGCGAAACAATGTAGAAATGGCCTTGAATATTGCCCGAGAAGCTCGTCAAATCCACGGAGGAATGGGTATTACCGGAGAATACCCTATTATGCGACATATGATGAATTTAGAATCCGTGATTACCTACGAAGGCACCCATGATATTCATTTGCTGATTTTGGGAAATGAGATCACAGGTATTCCTGCTTTCAAATAGAAAAAGAAAGATGCTGATAAAAAAAGGTTCATGAAAAATATCATGAACCTTTTTTATTGCCTTCAAATCCTAAAATTATTCTCAGTGAGCCTTTATCAACTTTCCTTGGTAAATCGTTTGGTTTTCATTTGGAAGTTGAACCCAATATAGGCCAGCGGGCAATAAACTAATCTCCAATTCGGCCTTGCCTATCACCCAATTAAGGATTCGAACCAAAGAAGTAACATTTTTCCCATCGGGTCCATATATCGTTAAATTACCAGCTTCTAGGAAAGTATCATCTGGAAACTCCAGTTTTACAGTTTCACTAGCCGGGTTAGGATAGATCAGTATTGTTTTAATATTGAAGGTCGGTCTACTTCCCAAACCTGCTATTGTTAATGTCACTGGGTCTGTAAAAGCAGTACATCCCGCTTGATTTGTTAAAAAAACCGAATACTCTCCCATCAAATTGACTTGATAGGAAGATTCTGTAGCATTTGGAATAATTTCTCCATTTCGGTACCATTGATATTCAAAAACTCCTGCAGGCGCGATCAAAATATCTCCATTTACTTCAATTTCACCTTTTGGAAGCTGATTCACCTTAACTTCAACCACATCTGATTCAGAAATACAACCTCCTTGATACCTGATGACTGCTTGATAAATTCCACTTTCGGACAAGGCTAAACTGGAAGAATTTTCATTTGGAATTGGACTTCCATTTCTGAGCCACCTAATTACCTCAAAATCCCCTGATGCCTGAACAGAAAGGGAAGACTCTTCCCCTTCGCAGAATTCCAAATTCCCAGTCAAAGTCACAGGCTCAGTCTCAAACGAAATAATGCTGACGGTTGAATTGGATTCCGTTACATTTCCTGCGAGATCTTCAGCGCGAACTGTTACCATAATCTCTTTCCCGATATCCTCACAGTCAAATTGACTTTGACTCAGGGTAATTTCCACCTCTGAGCAATTATCACTAGCTGATAGAATTAGATCATTTGCCGAAATCGATGCTTCCCCTAGCTTCAAGTCAAGCTCAATTTCTAAATCCCTGAGTTCGAGAACTGGTGCGATCTTATCCTCTACAAAAACCAAAACATCAAAAGCCCATTCCACACCACCTTCTCCACTTATTAGCAGCTGAACTGTATTATCGCCCAAATCTGTGCAGGCAAATTCAGATTTTGAAAGCTCAAAACTCAATCCCGAACTATCGAATGGCCAGGTTTCAAAAAGGGATTCAACACCAAGAACTGCCGAGCCTTGCTCATCAAGTTCTAATCTAATAGCTTCCTTCACTGACGGAAATGGAACCTCCTCTACTTCTATCACCAAGGACTCCGAACTCACCAGACAGCCATTTTCCAAGGCCAAAACTGCCGTATATCTTCCGGGACTATCCACGAAAATGGAATTTCCCTTCTCCCCAGGAATCTGTTCTAAGTCTTTTCGCCATTCCCAAACATCATAATTCAATTCCTCTCCCAAGCGTAATTCTACAGATCGACCTTCATACAAAGGCCCCAGAGCAGTCAAGGAAACCTTTTGGGATTCGGTAAATATCAAAAGAGCATATGTGGGATAAACCGAGGTGTTTCCAGAAGCATCTGTAACCACCAAATCCAGGTCAATGGGGTAGTTTACTCGTTCGGAATCGATATCCGCACACGTCACAGATGTTTTGCTCAGGCTAACTTGAATGCCTTCCGAGCCACAATTATCGGTAGGAGGCGAAACGATAAAATCTTCCAGCTGAAAGGTGAGCTCACCTTTAGTGAGATCAAAAACATACTCGGCTGATTTCCATTCAACTTTTGGAGCAATGGTATCCAATACTATTAAGCGGGTGGTATCTGTAAATACCTTTCCATCGGACTGACGAGTGGAAGCGACAATCAATTCTTGTTCACCTAAATCACTACAATCTAGTTCAGAACCCGTTGAAAACTCAAAACTGAAACTTTCCTCAGGCATCTTTACCAAAACTTTTTCGGGACTTAAGAATGACTTTCCGTGATCGTCTAGGTAGAGAGTCACACTTTCTTGAAGCACAGGTTCAAATGAATCTTGGGAAAGCAAGATTTTCAAAGAAATCTCATCATCATATACCCTTCGCTCAACAGATTGAAGGTTATAATTCTGATCTAATACAGGGAAAATATAAACTGGGCTAAAATCAATTTTGGCGTATTCTTTTCCATTTTCGCTCACCTTGGTCAGGTTGACCTCCAAATGACCATAATGTTTACCCCCATCGATTAATACAGGATTGGCAAAACCCTCATCCCATTCTTCGGCCTCATTTTGGTCCGCCGTCCATTTTTTATAAGAATTGTAATTCAGCAATTCCAAAGGGTTTTTCAAATAGTTTCGCTTTTCCCCACGCATACCATCACCTGCAACTCCAACATCATAGTACATTACCCCCTGACCATCTAAGTCTTCATCGACAAAGGACCGTTCAAATAATTCATCATGCCCAGCAAATACAGCAATCACCCCGTATTCCTCAAACTTTGGATGGAGAATCCTCATGGGAATACCTCCTTGTCCTGTTGCCAATTCATGGTTTATCGGCACACCATGCTCGCCTGAACTATATGGAATATGATGAAACTGAACAAAAATCAATTGTCCAGCATCTTTTGCATCTTTCAAGTTTGCTTCAAGCCATTCATATTGAGGGCTTCCCGGCCCAAATCCACTCAAATCATTTCCCCCAGAAGCTTCATATTGGGAAAGGGTGTAGTTTTCTTGAGTATCTGTACCTAGATCAGTTAATTCTTGGTTTTTGAGTCTTTGCTCACTTGGAAAATCAGATCGTTTTTGATCTGGTGTACCATTCGATGAATCCAATGTCAAAACCGTGATAGGTCCATAATCCACCCGATAATAGCTCTGTCTATGTTTTTGTAAAGAATCCTCACTAGGAGTTTCGAAATAGGCATGAAACCTCTCCCTACCCAACTTGGGAAGAAATTCACCTCGCTCATTAAAACCATACCCCCCATTTTTAGCTCCATAATTCTCCCAATTCCCTAAAGCTGGAATTATAGGATATGTAGAAAGACCTTGATCATATTCGCCAGCATTATGCCTCCAAAATTCATCCCATGCAGGTTGATAACCGGATCCCTGGACCAAATCCCCAGGCATCAAAATGAAATTGGGCTGTCTGGAATTGACGGTTTTTAAATTGTATTCGTACCCTTCTTTTTCTGTCAGGGCATAGTTGGAAATTTCAAAGCCTTGATCGTGTGTTGTACCAAATTTTGCTTTCCAAGGCTGGAAAAAGGAAGAAGGCCTAGATGTGATGCTAGCCGGATACCATGCTCTCCGGGTTACCCGACCCATTGGTTCCGTCTCACTGTCAGAAAGAGCAATAAATCGGATTGAAGACCAATTATTTTTATCAGGAGCAGTTCTAAAACCACTATTGAAGGTTTCATTTCCTAATTTGACTTGATAAAAATAGGCCTCTCCTCGACTTAAATTAGCCAGGACAATTTTGAATTTATACGTTTGGTCAGGATAAAGCCAACTGCCCTTAGTTAGACCGTTAATATTCTCGTTTTTTTCAACTTGGGTGTAATATATTTCTGAAACCTCTTCACCATCCAAATTCTCAGTGAGAACAATATTCTGATCTTTATCAAACAATACAAATTCTGCAGTCGAAGTACCTGTTGACCAAAAAGTTATCTGATAGTCGCCATTACCATAAACTTGGAGATATGGCTTAACTCGAAACTCAGAATTTGAATTGGGAAGAAAAGCCAATAACCCAAAAGTAATTACAAAAAGAAGGGAAAAATAAAGGCGGTTCATCGATTGTATAAATAGCTTACAATCAATAAAGTTACAAAAGCTATAAATGCAAAATTATTTAATGCGAGATTTTAAAATGATAGATTGGATAGAGTTTAGTGGATCATTGGAAAAAATATAAATATTCCGCTGATCTATACCCTGTCTTCCCTTAGGATCAAAAACCACTCTTAAATCCATGCTTTCTCCGGGAGCCAACTCGGTTTTGGGAAGAGTTAATTCCAAACAGTCACAATTTCCCTGCACTTTTTTTACCTCTAAAAGTTCTCTTCCTCTATTGGTAAGGGTATAGAAGACTTCCTGAATTTCATCTGCAGATATTTCCTTCAAATCGATTTCTGTTGGAGAAATCCGTAAACTAGGCACCAATCCTAATTGGTCCTTTGAAAGGTTTGGGTAAAATTCAAAAACATTTGCAATCACATCTGCATTGACCACAAGAGAATCTGGCCAAATCATTTGAATATGGTCTTCAAAAAATCCCAAATCGTTCTTTTCAGCTCCTATATAAGTTATTTCTAACAAGCCTCTTTGCTTACTTTCAATGGAATCCTGAAGTTGCTTCACTTGGATATGAACTGGCCCAAAGTAACTCAGGCTGTCTTTTAACAAAGTGGAATCTGAAAAATTATAAATTTCTACCGTGCGACTCGAAGGCTCATTTGTAAAAACATCCCCCATATTGATTTTTTCCATCCTAAAACCAATTTCCCCCCGAGCAAAGGGATAATCCACTTCGGGATGGCTTGGGTAAGGAATGGATTTTCCTTCAATAAACAGCGTATCCTGCATACCGGCTAGATTTCCTTTAACCACTACCATTCTCGAAAAATCCCCAACGGCAGATGATGGATCAAAAACAACCTGTAATTGCCCTGATTCACCAGCCATAATCGTGTCTTGGGAATAATCCGCAGAAGTACAACCACAATCTGTCCAAACCCGCTCAATCCAAACAGCAGAATCCAAGGCATGTGTAAATTCAAAAATGGCAACTTGTTCGCCTTGTTCTTCCAGAATTGTTCCTAAATCTAACTTATTCACTTTCCAAACCAGCCTGGAAGGAATAGAATCCTGAGCGACAGCAGGTTGAATAAAACTTATCAAGTTTGCGAGAAAAATGAATACTACCATTGATCGAATCATGAGGGCAAATAACGTATAAATCCAAACGATTTATAGGCTCTTTTACGTATTTTGCGCCAAAATTCAACAAATGGCAAGAGTACTTACAGGAATTCAAAGTAGCGGAAGGCCGCATCTAGGAAATATCTTAGGAGCAATTAAGCCTGCTATCGAATTGGCAAAACAAAATGCTGAGGAATCCTTCATTTTTATTGCGGATTTTCATTCCCTGACCACAACAAAGGATGGGGAATTGCGAAAACAAAATACCCTTGCCGTAGCGGCTGCTTGGTTAGCTTTTGGACTGGATATCGAAAAAACTGTTTTCTATCGTCAGTCACGAAGACCTGAAGTCGCAGAATTGACCTGGTATCTCAACTGCTTCACTCCTTTTCCCATGCTCGCCAATGCACATAGCTTCAAAGACAAAGCAGACCGCTTAGCAGATGTGAATGCAGGCCTTTTCACCTATCCGGTCTTGATGGCAGCTGACATTCTCCTCTATTCTGCTGATTTGGTTCCTGTTGGAAAAGATCAAATGCAACATTTGGAAATGACCAGGGATATTGCCTCTTCATTCAACCGTATTATGGAAGAGGATATTTTCACAATCCCTGAAGCGAGAATTGCCGAAAAGGTAAAAACCATCCCTGGTACTGACGGGCAAAAGATGAGTAAGTCCTACAATAATTACATTGATATATTCCTTCCGGAAAAGCAACTAAAGAAGAATGTAAATAGCATCGTAACTGACAGCACACCTCTTGAGGAGCCTAAAGACCCGGATACCTGCAATGTTTTTAAGCTTTACAGCCTAATAGCTGATGAAAGCCAAACAGCAGAACTTCGACAAAAATATCTAGGGGGTAATTATGGCTACGGACATGCTAAAAAAGAATTTCTGGGATTGATTTTGGAAAAATATGCAGAAGAGCGAAAAGCTTTTGATTTCTATATGACGCATCCTGAGGAAATTGAGAAAAAGCTATCCGCTGGGGAAGAAAAGGCCAAGATTGAAGGAGAAAAGATTCTTAGCCGAGTAAGGGAAAAATTAGGTTTTAGATAGAACCCGAATGACTATGCAGTTTGGATCTTCAGATAAATATTAAATTAAAACAGATTAATAAAAGGAGATCCAAATGAAGCACTTCGATTTCAAGGAACGCAATTTAATTTCTGGCCCTCATCTACTTGGGCTATTACTGATAGTCACAGGTATTTTTGTTTTAGTAAGCCCGGCTTTTCTTTTAAGCGGAAGTTCGATTGAAAAAGTGTTGGCCGTTGGTATGGGGTCTGTAATTATTGGGCTTTTGATTACATTCACTTACAAAGGGACACTTATCGACTTTAAGGAGAAGAAATTCAAAAAGTATTCTTCCATTGCAGGATTCAAGTTTGGAGACTGGAAACCCTTGCCACTTTTATCTAAAATCAAATCAGAATCCAAAACTTATATCAGTAGAAATACGCCAAACGGAATAAGCCCGACCCTATCCGGAAGAGTGACCGAATTCAATGCCACTATTTATTCCATCACTTCCGAACCCATTTTTTTATTCAAATATTCAAATCCAAAGGAGTCCCTAAAGCAAGCTAAACGCCTAGCTAAGGGTTTGGAGATTGATCTCGATATTCATCCTTTAAATGAGGTTTAGCCCAATTGAAATGATGGCTTTTTTAGTCTAGGTATAGAAAATTGGAATGCAATGTTTTCGCTGATGTTTTTTAATCGATGCAATTGTAATCTGCATCTGTCTGATTCTTATTTTTAAAAAGACAAGTTCAAAAATCGCCTAGATTACGACTTCCCTTTTTTATTTGAAAATTGCTTCTAACCAATCCTTTAGAAATCTTAAGACTGTTTGGAATAATTTTAACCATCAACCCTAAAATACCATGGTTAAAAAGATCGATTGGACTAATCAGTTTTTAAACTTTTTGGGAGTGATTTTAGGTGTTTTATTGGTTTGGAAAAGGCTAAAATTTTGAAAAAAGAATTAGAAAAGATTTTTGAGGAAAAAAGATGATTCCAAAAAGATAGATTATAAAAAATAAAACCCCACTCCTTTCGAAGCGGGGTTTGTTTTTATCGGCTTCTCCACAAATCTTTAAGTGGCTGTCCGTTGATAAGCATGACAAATCGAGCAGGATTAGGTATCAACACGATTCGCACATCCTGCCGGTCAAACTGATCAGATTCGATGGGAACGCCTTCCTGTCCCGAAACTTCGTAACTCACCACTCCCCTAGCATCCGCCTGAAGTGGTTTGTAATTATTGGCAATGTAAGCTGTCGGAAGTAAGATGTCTGTATCCGATTTCAACAGCCCATAGATTTTTTCAAGTTCTTTTTCTAAAACCAACTCGTAATCTTCATTAAAATCATCCTCCAAATCATGAAGTTCTTCTTCAAGATCATCGTAATTCTCATCACTATAATCCATCGCTGCCAGTTGGATCCGTTTTTCTACAATTTCAGTTAATTCTTGGTCCAGCTTTTCCCAATTCATTCGTATTTGTTTTGGTTTTGAAAATTAAATTCCGGTACAAAGATGGGCAATAAGCCTCGCAAAGCATGGAATTTTCATAGAAATTAACCCATTAACAAAATCTTACCGTTTCTTCCAGGCTTCTCATATTCCAAGATTGCTTCTCGGAAGGACTCCAAAGGAAACCTTCCGGCAATATCAACTTGAGCATCCTCTTTCATCAAGAAATGAAAAACCTTGCCAAATGCCTCTATACGTGCCTTATGATCCAATTTTTCAGTCCATGTACTTAGCCAAAAACCTTCAATGGTTAAGTTCCTAAAAATCAATAAACCACTATTGATTGGCATATTGTCTAAACTCAAGGCACCAAACACCATCATTTTTCCATTCGCGCGAAGGCAAGAAAGGGCTTGTGCCCCCAATTTTCCTGAAACAGCATCAAAAACAACATGAACACCACCACCGGTCTGTTCAGGGATGACTCTATAGATTTTTTCCTTTTCGGTATTAACAACCAAGTCAGCCCCTAATTTCTTCAGAAGTTCGATTTGATCATCATGCCGAACGGTAGCCGCGACCTTAATTCCTTTTTCCTTCGCTAACTGGATTGCAAATTTTCCAAAAGCAGAAGCTCCAGCTGTGATTAACAACCATTCCCCCTCTCCCAAACCGGATTCCTCCAACATACCAAAGGCTGTAAGGGGATTGACAAATGCCTGGCAGGCTATTTCATCAGGCATATTTTGAGGGACTGGAATAACCGACCCAACAGGAACAGCCATATATTCCCTCCAAGTACCCAAGCCTGTAAACATCACCCGCATTCCCTTTGAAAAGCGGCCGGCTCCATCTGCCTTTTCAATCACACCAGATGCCTCAAAGCCTGCGCTACTCGGAAGTCTAGGAGTAATCCCGTACAAACCTTGAATAAACATTAAATCAGATGGGTTAATATTTCTTGCCGTCACCCGAATTAATACTTCATTTTCTTTAGGAGTAGGAATTTCAGATTCCCGCAGTTCCAGCACCTCTAATGGCTTACCTAACTTTTCAAAAATGATCTCTTTCATAGGATTATCTCATGGATTTATTTTCAATAAAACTAGGGATATATTCTAGCTCTAGCCTTACCAAAGGCCAATTTTTTTATATCTTGAAAAGAAAACACCAAACACTGGATTATGGATTTATCTAAAATTTTTTCTCTGGATGGTAAGGTCGCTCTTATCACAGGAGCAAGCAAAGGAATTGGCTTTAGCATCGCTGAAATATATGCTGCCGCAGGAGCAAAAGTCGTAATCAGCAGCCGAAAACAAGAAGTTTTGGATGAAATGGCGAATCAACTCAAATCCAAAGGTTACGAAGCTACAGGTATCGCCTGTAATGTAGGGAATATGGAAGAACTTCCTGGTTTAGTTGAAAAAACCGTCGAAAAATACGGTCAGATAGATATTTTGGTTAATAATGCAGCATCAAACCCTGTTTTTGGACCTGTACATGAAACTACCCTTGAAGCTTTTGATAAGATCATGGATGTAAATGTGAAAGCCCCATTTGAACTTACACGATTATGTTTTCCTCACCTTCGAAAATCTTCCAACGCTTCTGTAATTAATATCAGTTCGATCGGTGGGATTTCCCCGGAAAAAGGCTTGGGAATTTATTCAGTAAGTAAAGCAGCCTTAATCTCCTTGACAAAAGTCTATGCAAAAGAATGGGGTGGTGCTGGAATACGGGTCAATGCTATCTGCCCCGGATTGATTCAAACCAAATTCTCAGAAGCTCTTTGGAGTAATGAAAAAATCATGAATATGATCATTCAAAACTTGTCCATCAAACGAGCCGGAACATCTGAAGAAATCGGAGCCATGGCTCTTTTTTTAGCATCCGAAGCCTCAAGCTATACAACGGGAGCAGTATTCACAGCTGATGGAGGATTTACTATTTGAGATTCATGAATACAAGCGAAAACTTATCCAAAGAACAACTGGAATCATTGCTCATTGCTTATCGTGAGTTTGTTGAAAAAGAACTTTTCCCCATTGACCTCAAAGTAGTTCAGGGGCCATTTCGAACGTTTCTACCCCAGCTCCATGAGCTAAGGAAAAAAGCAAAACAACTCGGGCTATTTGCACCACACCTTCCCAAGAGCGCTGGAGGCTTAGGTCTAGGTTTAATGGATTTTGCGAAAGTTTCCGAGATTCTAGGCCAAAGTCCCATGGGACATTATGTGTTCAACTGCCAAGCTCCCGATATAGGAAACATGGAATTACTGGAGCTTTTTGGCTCAGAATGGCAAAAAGAAAAATTCCTAAAGCCCTTACAAGAAGGGAAAATCAGAAGCTGTTTTGCCATGACTGAACCTGAAAATGCAGGAAGTAATCCGGTCATACTCAGTACCACAGCCAAGCGTGAAGGAGACTTCTATATCATTAATGGCCATAAATGGTTTACTACCGCAGCAGATGGTGCCACTTTCACGATCGTTATGGCGGTTACTAATCCAGAAGCTGAGTCCCCATACCAACGTGCAAGTATGATCTTGGTACCCTTGGATAATCCGGGTTTTTCAATGATCCGAAATATTCCAATCATGGGTGAAGAGGGAGAAGATTACCTATCCCATGCAGAAGTTCGATTTGATAACTGTAAAGTTCCTGTCAGCCATCTAATTGGATCTGAAGGTCAAGGATTTGCCCTAGCACAAGAAAGATTAGGTCCCGGAAGAATTCATCATTGCATGCGGTGGATTGGAATCTGTGAACGGGTCTTTCATTTAATGTGCAAACGCGCGATAACCCGTGAATTATACCCTGGAAAACCCTTGGCTGAAAAACAAAGTGTTCAAAATTGGATTGCAGAAAGTAGGGCTGAAATTAATGCCAGCAGATTAATGGTATTGGATGTCGCATCTCGAATGCAAATTCATGGGGCAAAAGCCGTCAAAGAAGAAATTTCAATGATAAAGTTTTTTGTGGCGGATGTCTTGATGAAGGTTATTGACCGAGCAATTCAAGTTCATGGAGCATTGGGGGTTACGGATGACACCCTTCTATCCTTTTGGTACAGACATGAACGAGGTGCTAGAATCTATGATGGTCCAGATGAGGTCCATAAAGCATCTTTGGCAAAATCAATCCTTAGAAACTTCCCAAGACAATGAAGGATTTGACTTTCGATTCCCTAAAGGAATTTTTGGGTGAAAAATTCAATTGGAATCCAGAAGAAATAGAAATCAGTGCCTTATCGGGTGGATTTTCGAATCTTACCTATTTATTGAAGACACCAGGGGGGAAATTTGCTTTGCGAAGACCTCCATTTGGTTACAAAATAAGTACAGCCCATGATATGGGAAGGGAAAATAAGGTCTTGGAAGCACTTCAGCGAGCACATTATTCAAAAGCGCCCAAACCAATTTTATATCATGAAGGAGAGAAAGTTTTAGGAGCTCCTTTTTTCATCATGGAATTTGTGGAAGGAAAAGTACTTCGAAATAAGCTGCCTTCATCGGGACCAATTCCAACGGAAGAAACATTTCATAATCTATCTCAACACACGATTGACAGCCTTTTAGAGCTTCATAATTTAGATCTTGATAAATCAGGACTCATACAGCTGGGAAAACCAGAAGGATATGTGAAGCGGCAGGTTTCAGGATGGACTGATCGATATGTGAGGTCTCAAACCGATCCAATTCCAGAAATGGATCAAACAGCCCAATGGCTAGAAAATCATATCCCCGAAAAGGAAAACCGAGGATTTATCCATAATGATTTCAAGTATGACAACCTGGTATTGGAGTCCGAGAATCTATCTGATATCAAGGCTGTTTTGGATTGGGAAATGGCCACTGTGGGCGATCCATTGATGGATTTAGGTACAAGCTTGGCCTATTGGGCACAAGCTGAGGATCCTGATATTCTAAAAATGTTCAACCTGACTCATCTCCCTGGGAATTTTACGAGAAAAGAAGTAATTGACTATTATTCAAAAAATTCGAATCTGGACTTAAGGCATATCTTGTTTTACTACATATTTGGCCTTTTCAAAGTAGCTGTCATTGCCCAACAAATCTATAAGCGGTACAAATTGGGACAAGCCAACGATCCGAGATTTGCGGTATTAATTGAAGTGGTGAAAGCTGCATCGAAAAAAGCCGAAAAAAGTATCCTTTCTGAAATAATTTAAGCATGACTATTCAAAAAATTTGCATCCTCGGCGCAGGGACTCTTGGTTCAAGGGTAGCACTTCAAAGTGCCATCTCGGGATTTGAGGTTGCCGTTTTCGACATTGACAAAAAGGCACTTGATTTCGGTTTCAAAACCATGAAAAAAATTCTTTCTCAGTTGGAAAAAGGGCAACTTTTAAAGGAGGCTCAGGAGAAAATACTTTCTCGAATCTATTTCACAACGGATCCGAAAAAAGCCATTCAAGATGCTGATTTTGTCAATGAAAGTGTGACTGAGGATGTAGAAATCAAGAAAAAGGTTTGGAAGCAATTTGGAGAATTAGCGCCAAAAAAGACCATTTTCACAACAAATACTTCTTATTTGCTCTCCTCCATGTTTGCAGAAGAATCAGGAAGGCCTGAAAAATTTTGCGCATTTCATTTTCATGATGTCTTTTATTCACGAATCGTGGATATCATGCCTCATCCAGGAACAGATCCTGAGCTCATTCCAATATTAGAGAATTTGGGTAGAAAGTTAAATCAAGTACCTGTTTTAGTTAAAAAAGAAAACCCAGGCTATATTTTTAATACGATGCTTTTGGCATTACTTGGAGCAGCTGGAAAGTTATTGACCAGTGAAATAGGCAGTATCGAAGATATTGATCGTTCATGGATGGTCAACTTCCACATGCCGATGGGGCCTTTTGGAATATTAGATTCGATAGGCTTAGATACTGCTTGGCATGTCACTAAAAATAGAAAAGACCCTGCTTCTCAGGCTTTTGCAGGATTATTAAAAACCTATATCGACGCAGGGAAATTAGGAGAAAAGACGGGCGAAGGATTCTATAAATATCCAAACCCAGCCTATAAATCACCAGACTTTATCCAATAAACTGAAACTTCAAATATTTGATTTTTTCACCTTTTTCGGTAAAAATCTTTTCATATCTGGTTTTAATCCCATAATGATCATCTCTCCACTCACTCTGGTAAAAGTCATGGGTAAAGCCGATCAGTTTTATGTCTTCCCGAGACTTCAATAAGTCAAGGGTATAATCAAAAAGCCCTGTATTGTCCGTTTTGAAATGGACAACTCCTCCCTTTTGGATTAAAGGCTTATACATATCCAAAAATCGAGGAGAAGTTAAGCGACGCTTCTCATCACCATCTCTGGGAAAAGGATCTGGGAATGTAATCCACAGCTCATCTATTTCTCCAATAGCAAAGAACTTATCCAATTGTTGAATCTGAGTTCGTAGAAAGGCCACATTAAGAAGGCCTTCTGAAGTTGCTGTAGAACTCCCCTTCCAGATTCGACTCCCTTTTATATCAACTCCTATGAAATTTTGATTAGGAAAAACTCTTGCAAGCCCAACAGTAAACTCTCCTCTTCCACAGGCTAATTCAACTACAAGTGGATTTTCATTTTTGAATTGATGCTCTTTCCAGTTTCCCTTGATTTCCTCAAAAATTGGTTTTCCAGCCTGAACTACGTTGGGATTTTCCTCATTCGCCTTGAAGCGAACCAGTTTTTTTCTGCTCATTTAAAGTTCCTCGATTTCTGCGACAACAAAAGTACTGCCTCCTATAAAAATCAGGTCATCATGGGATGCATTTTTTCGAGCATATTCGATAGCTTCTGGAATATTGGGTACGATTTTTCCAAAAAGTCCATATTTATTTGCCTTTTCGGCTAATTCTTTGGCTGGCAAAGCACGAGGAATTTTAGCTTCACAAAAAATATAAGTAGCATCCTTTGGCAATAGAGCCAAGATTTTGGAAACGTCCTTATCGTTTACCATTCCAATAACCATCCAAAGTTTTCCATATTGGTACTTGGCTAGCTGGCTCAGAATAGCGCGAATACCGGGTTCATTGTGACCTGTATCCGCTATCATTAAAGGAGAGGAATCCAAAATCTGCCATCGCCCTTTCAAACCAGTAAGCTCAGTAATTTTAGATAATCCAATTTCAACATCCTGTTGGGAAATCTTCCAACCCATTTGTTGAAGCTGAAAAATTACCTCCAAAATTCCAGGAATATTCCAAACTTGATAATCCCCCAATAGCCCGAACTTCAGGTAGTTCGTATTCCCATTTGAATGAATTTCATAACATGCCTCAGAAGAAACTGGTTGGATTTCCTTATCAGGAACCCTAACAACTTTCCATTTTTCATCTGCAAAAACAATGGGAGCCTGCATTTCAGCAGCTTTTTCCAAAAATACATGGTGACACTCCTTTTGGGTTTGGCTGATGACTACGGGTATTTTCTCCTTGATGATCCCTGCTTTTTCTCCAGCAATTTTAGGAAGTGTATCTCCCAAATATTGCATGTGATCCCAACCAATATTTGTTATCAGGCTTAATTCTGGCTTAATCACATTCGTGCTATCCAACCTGCCTCCCATACCCACTTCGATGATTGCAATATCCACTTCCTTTTTGGCAAAATACCAAAAAGCCATGGCTACCGTCATTTCAAAAAAACTGGGTTTAAGAACTTCCAAAAAGGCTTTGTTTTCCTCAACAAAAAGAATCACCTCCTCCTGTGGAATTTCTACCCCATTGATTCTAATCCTTTCAGTAAAAGACTTCAAATGCGGTGAAGTATACAAACCTGTCTTGTATCCCGCCTGCTGCAATACGGCAGCAATGGCATGAGAAGAGCTTCCTTTACCGTTGGTTCCGGCTATATGAACAGATTTGAATTTTTCTTGGGGATTGCCCAAATGCTCACATAAAGCCCAGGTATTGGATAAGTCTTTCTTGAATGCCGAAGTTCCCACTCGCTGAAACATGGGAAGAGCATTGAATAAAAAATCCAGCGTCTCCTGATAGGTCATTTCGTTAATCTACCTTGATGATAAAGGTGATTTTACCAGTAGAAAAATCTGCTACGGCACCACCTTGGCGTTTAAAGGAAACTTGATTTACTACTTGGCGGTAATAGGCCAATACTTCATTTGACACATTGTATTCCAAGGGAACTGCTTGAACTACTCTCCCCGAATCATCCACCGTGATTTTAAAAACAATTTTTCCATTACGTGAAGAAACACGATCATTGATATTTGGCCTTGCTGCAAAATCCCATCCTGCCAAATCCAAACTATATCCAGAACCTGAATTAGTCCCTTGACCGGTTCCTTGCCCCATAATAGCTCGACCATCTACAGTACCTTTTGGATCTCCAGCATCTCCTTTTTGATTGGAGTCGCCTTGAGCACCACCAGCAGCAGGTTGATTGCTTTTTCCTTTTGTGCCTCCGGCACCCATTAATGCCCGTTCATTGATTTTCGGCTGTTCGGGTGCCTTTTGAACAGTTTCTTCAGCTTTAGATTCAGCTGGTGTAGTTACAGTTTTGGAAGATTCAGTGGGTTTCGGTTCAGGTTTTTTATTGGTCTCACTTGCCTTTTCTTCTCCTTTTAATGGAGAAGGTTTCTTGGTCACAGCCTGGTTTGTCGCAGGTTGGGGATTGGATTTGGGTTTGGCTTGAGTCGTTTTGGGGGCAGGCGTTGGAGTTGCATCAGGAGTAACATTGGTAGCCACTTCACCGGGTGCTGCAGACTCCACAACTGTTGTAGGCGTCTCAGATGGAGGATTAGGACTATTAATTTCTCCCGAGCCTATTTGATCAAACCCAAGATTCAATTCCAAACCAAAAGTTGGAAGTGGCGGAATGGGTTGTCTCCAAACCACGATAAAATAGATCGCAATCAACAATAAGATATTAACCAGAAGGGTAATCCAACCCGCCCGCCTCTTATTTTGGCTTTCTACTTTATCCGCATTCCAAAATTCCATTTTAATAAGGTTTTGTTGCGATTGAGACATTTGCCTCCAAACCAGCTGCTATACCACCGATTTCCACAAGGTATTCCACCGGGACTTCTTTATCGATATGCAATACCACCTGTCCCTTTTTATCCTTCAACAAAGCAGTCAATTCAGATTTGATTTGTTCTCTACTAACAACCTTATCATTCACTGCATAGCGAAGATCCTTAGTCACTGAAACTGTCACCTCCTGCATGGCAATGTCAGAAGTTTCACTGGATGGAAGATTTACCGGCAAGCCAGATGGAGTAATAAATGAAGAAGTAAGCATAAAGAAAATCAACAACAGAAAAATAATATCTGTCATTGAGGACATACTAAATGCTGATTCGACCTTATGTTTTGATTGAAGGGCCATGACTATTTCTCTTGGAGCAGTTCAATAAACTCAATAGACGCATATTCCATTCGGTGCACCAGTTTGGAAACTTGAGTTACCAAATAATTGTAGCCGAGATAGGCCAAAATCCCAACAACCAATCCGGTAGCTGTCGTAATCATGGCTTCATAAATTCCTTCAGAAAGAAGTTTTGGTGAAACCATTCCTTCTTCCTGCGCAATCGCGATAAATGCCTGAATCATCCCGGCAACAGTTCCTAAAAATCCAATCATCGGAGCAGCTCCAGATACAGTAGCCAATAAGCTAAGGTTCTTCTCTAGCTTGTAAATTTCAATTTTACCAACATTCTCGATTGATACTTCAATGTTTTTCAATGGAGAGCCGATTCGCTCAATTCCTTTGGCAATCATATTGGCAATCGGAGTCTTTTCATCGGCACAAAGCATTTTGGCCTTTTCTACTTGTCCACTTGAAACCAATACCTTAACCTGATCCAATAAATGAGCGGGAGTTTTGGAAGCCTTTTTCAGCGTCATAAGGCGCTCCACAAAAATATAGATGGCTAAAATAAAGAGCAGGTACAAGGGTATCATCATGTAGCCCCCTTTGATCAAAAGATCAAGAAGACCGATTTCTTGGCCCACACCATTCATGTTCAGACTATCCGCTGCAGCAAGCGAGTCTGTTGAGAGAGTTTGTAGTAAAATCATATTAATATTTCAAAATCCACAATGCTTCGGAATAATCATCTTTGATTTCCGAAAGAGCTTGATTTGCTTGAGAGAAGGAATAATATCTCCCAATTGCCAAACGATAATTTGGGGAATCTTCGTATGGCGTAATCAAATAAAGCTCCGAAGCACGATCCCAATATTCCGCAGATTTTTCAACTGCAAGCCGTTCAGAAGGTAAACTTCCAACAACAATGAAATAACGGGAACGATCTTCT
>JABXHZ010000219.1 GCA_013373335.1 Cyclobacteriaceae bacterium
AGGTACGGAATTGTCCTGTGCTACTTGTAAGTAGTAAAAGGTAAGTTGTAATTAGTACAATTGACTTTTGACCACTTACTTTTAACAAAAAATTAATCCCCTCGCGCTGGTTCATGTATTCAAGAACCCTAAGATGACTAGTCCACTGAGTGAAACTGATTTTTTGCTTTAGTTAGTTCAGCTTTTTGGTCAGCCTGAGCGGAGTCGAAGGCCATTTCATTACCTCTCTGAGTGACTTCATTTACAAAATTTTCCTGTCCGACCCGGTTTGTTTCTTCATTAGCAGGAATTAAAACTTGACTAAAGTCTACTATCAATTAAGCAATTGTGAAATAAGTGATACAGAAAAAATAGTCAACATAAACCAACCGATAAAGCCCTGAATAATCGCTAGATAACGTGGTAAACCCTTAATCGGAATCTCACCAAAGCCAAGTGTGGTAAAGGTGTTGATAGAGAGCATTAAGGCGTTCAGTATTTTGATGAGTATGTCGTAGAGGAGGGCGATTAAGAAAGCACCAATAATCAAAACAGACTTTCCCGCTTTCTTGGAGTCTTCAGTCGTAGACCAAGTACCATTTAAGACATCTACCTTAGAGAGAAACCACGAGAACGTTTTTGTCCCGGCAACCGACCAACGGTAGAGCGGTAAAGCAGTAGCCATAAAGAATTTCGGAGCTGTTTTGCCCTGCTCTTCCAAATAGAATTTAAAGTCTTCAGAAGCCAATAATTCTGGTTTTTTCTCATCCAAATAGACCTCATGTATGCCTGAATCTCTATTGACATATTTCAGGAAGAACCGATACCTGTCCATGATTCGGTTCTTTCCATGGCTGTCCCAGTGATTTGGGAAGAGAAGATAAATAAGCGCAAAAGCAATGATGACATAGAATGAAAAGATAATTGCACGGGCAGGTTCAGTACCATAGGCTGAAAAGGTCTTGAGAAACTGATTGATCTTCCAGGTGAAAAAGCTTTTAAAGCTAGGATCTTTTCGATATATATGGGCTAATCTTCTAGTTTCTAGATTTTTCATCTCCACATAGCAGGCATTGTAGCTGTCTTGGTCGCCTCTCTTCTGATATTTATCTTGTAATACTTTGTAAGAGCCGATTAATTGATCATAATTCTCCTTTTGATCAAAATCCATCGTATCAGAAGCAAAATATTTTTCTGGGGATTGATTGCCGAATTTTCTGATTTGAGCGTAAAGTTTACCACTGATCTGATCGAAAGGGAAATAGGTGTTATCATCTGGAAATTTAGTGCCTGTGGCTATTACTGACTTAAAGCTATTATTGGTAATGCTTGCGGTTTCTTCAATGATAGTGTTTTGTAAATTGAGATCCTCAATAGCCATATTATCGATCGTTAACTCAGAGAGTCTCTCACCTCCAAACCGAATATAGTTGGCTTCCCCATTTACTATTTCTACTTCCGGTGCACCTGTAGACCGTGTGAAAAATAATAAATCTAGTCTAGGTTCGATTAAATAAACCCTAGAAGGTATATCGAGGTCAAAGAATTGAAATTGTGCGTTGAAATCACAACTAATAAAATTATAATAGACATAGTCTTCTGCTCCTGAAATACCTAGATAATCATTAAAAACAACATCATTGAAAGCAATCAATATTCCTCTGAAGTTTCGAAAACGCACCTCCTGATCAAATTGAATATTTTTTATTCCATAACTGATCGCTGGTCCTCCGAAAAAGCCCTCGATGTAAAAATCATCGATCCTAATGGCCTTATCAATGATCCTTTTCTTGATGGTGGAGTCTCTACCTGCTTTCCATTGAATTCCATAATAGAGGCTGTCTTTTTCGTAATCTATGGAGACTCTTATTCTTTCAACTTCATAGCTAGGCTCAGGCCAATTGTCAATTTCATCGAGCCATTCAGTAAGAGAAGAGATCTTTCGATATTCAGTGGACCCTTGAGCAAAGGAGAAGAGTGGCAGGAAAAGGCATAAGGCTAGAGTAAAGTGTTTCATAGTGGTTGAAGCTTGGCAGAAGTTAATCAGTTATCAATGAATTAGGAAATTAGGCTTCAGAGCCGTCATTCCGGTTTTTGTAGTGAAGTGCAGAAGTACCGGAATCTTTTCAATTCAAAATCAAAATTTCATGCAGTAGATTTCTGAACTCCTCTATGCTTCGTCAGTAATTGCATGAATTGATCTAGGTTCGCACATCGCCGCGCTCTCCTTACTCAATACACAGAACCTATCCCTATCATGTGCCTTTGACTGATTGACATAATCAGTTTTGAGTCAATTCAATCTGATCAACTCTTGCTGTATTGAATCAATGGTCGACTTAACCAGGCTCTTATTTCTCTCAATTATTCTTTTTGTGAATTCCATATAGTTGATTTCTTCTATATAATATCGATGGAATTCATTTTCGATCTGAAGTTGGATTAGTACCTCTTTCAGTGGTTTTTCCTTGTAAAAGGGCTCGCTTTCAAAAAAGTTGAAGCGATCCACTATCTGTAATAAGAGGGTTATGTATTCTGTCTGAAATTCTCTAATTCTGTTATTATTGTGTTCCCAGGCTGAATAAAAGTTCACAATATTATTTCTAAGGTCTTTGTTTCTTATAAGGCGTAAGTTACCAGTGGAAATAAGCTCCTGAAAAGTACCTGTTAGTCTTGCATTGGGGAGTTCAGCGCCAAGTATGTAACTCCTTTTCAGTGTAAGCATTACTGAATCGTCTAAGACAATACTTGGATCTTCGATATAGGATCTAACTTTTATTAAGTTCTCTTCTTTACTGACGAGGGTTCTTTCAATAAATTCAGTTATAGATAAGTCGTTTTCTAGATCAATGACAAGTCTTTCCAAATACTCTTTTTCCAAATGCCTCTCTGTTCTTTCTTGTTTCAAATCACCGAGCTCAAGCGCGATTAAGATACCTATTACCACGAGGAGTATTTCTCCAATGGCATAAGCTGTGTAACGTTTCACTTTGTTCTGGTTCAACATTTTGGATCTTAATTTTCGGAAAAGACTAATCATCTAGCGCTTGTTCTATATGTAAGAGTAAGACATTGGTTATTTCAAGGACTAAAATGACCTCATGTCTGATTTGATTAAGATGGTTCCGCTTTGTGTTGTATAATGGTTGAAGGCAACTGCCAATGCTCTTAAGTTAACATCCTCCCAAATGGCTTCGGCAATGGGGCCAGAATTGAAGGGTTACTATACTAAAAAAACTGCTTCATTTTTTCCAGACCCGTTTGGGCAACGACATCGGCATCCATGGCATAAAGACTCGGATTGAAGAGTTCCAAGGAAAGGATCTTGGTTCCGCCCATATTCTTTAAGGTCTGTACCACTTCCGCCAAAGGTCCCACGCCATCGCCGGGATATACCCGATGCTTGTCCTCTTGCTCTGTTCGGGCTATGGTGCCGGGGAAATCATTCATATGAAAAACTTCCACCGCATTCCCACTGAGTAGTTTAAGCCCATCAAAACCCGAACCTCCCCGAAAGAGATGATAAATATCCGGTAGCAATCGAGCATCCGCATCATTAGCCATCGCTGCTACTGCTAGGGCTTGCCCGAGTTGATAAAAAGGTGGAAAAGCTCCCCAAAATTCAAGCTGCGGCATGCAGCCGGTTTTGCGACCTAGTTCCAAGAGTTGGGCGTATTTTTCACCCGCTTCAAACAAATCCACCGGTGCTTCCGCACCGATTGCAGGAGCAGCGATGCGCTTACAACCAATAGCTGCGAGCTGATTCATTTCCTTTTCGATTTGGGCAAAGCCTTTTTTACTTTTCTCCGCATCCTGCGCCATCCAGGTAGCAAA
>JABXHZ010000218.1 GCA_013373335.1 Cyclobacteriaceae bacterium
ATAAATCTTTCAAAGAATGGAAATGCCTCCAACTCGGTAAGGGCAATCGCTAGATTGCAATTGGAAAAAATCAAGGAACTTCCAGTTCAAAATGGCCTTTTGGCAACCCATCGAAAATACCTCAATGATAAAATCCAATCCTACCTGGATCAGCCACATGAAATAAGCAGTCCAGAAAGCCTTAGAATTCCGGATGGAGCACCAATCGGGATGGAAAGCATGAGTTGTGATTTGGAATTTTAATTTATAAACAGGCTGTCTCAAAAGACCATCTAATTCGGCTTGAGAAGTTGAAGCTCATTTCTAGGTTTACAGAGGTAAACTTCAACTAATCTCTAGCCGATTATTAGTGTTTTTTGGGACAGTTTTTTTATAATCAGCCTAAACAGCTTATTTCTCCATTGAAATCAGTCCCAAATCAGTTGAGATAAATAAATTTGAATCCCAATTGAAACCATAAAGCGAACGGATCAATTTTTAATAAAAATCAAAGAAAATATGAGTAATCCCCTTTTGGAAAAATTTGCAAATCCTTTCGAAACAGCTCCTTTTGATAAGCTGAAAAATGAGGACTTTCTTCCTGCAATCAAGGAGGCAATTCGGCTTGCTAAGCAGGAAATTGAAGTTATTAAATCAGCTCCTCTACCTACTTTTGAAAATACGATTGAAGCATTGGATCTATCAGGGAAAAAACTCAACGTTATTTCCTCTATTTTTTTCAATCTCAATTCAGCCGAAACCAATGATGAGATTCAAAAATTGGCTCGTGAGATATCCCCACTTTTAACTGCTCACTCAAACGATATTCTCTTAGACCAGGAACTGTTTTCCAGAGTAGCTCAGATTTTTCAACAAAAAGAGGAATTAAAACTGAATCCGGAACAAACGACCCTACTGGAAAAAACCTACAAGGCTTTCGTTAGAAACGGCGCGAATCTTTCTAAAGAAGATGCTGGAAAATTGAGGGAAATTGATCAAGAATTGGCACAGCAATCCTTGAAATTCGGAGAAAATGTATTGGCAGAAACCAATCGCTTTGTTCATTTTGTAGAAGAAGAATCTGAAGTTGCAGGTCTTCCTGAAAGCATCAAAGAAGCAGCTGCCCAAACAGCTGAGGAAAAAGGAAAGCCCGGACAATGGGCATTTACGCTAGCCTATCCGTCTTACATTCCTGCGATGACTTATCTGAAAAACCGGGAATTGAGAAAAACTCTTTTCTTGGCCTATAATACCAAATCATGCAAAGGTGATGAATTGGATAACCAAGAGATCATCAAGAAAATCCTAGAACTCCGATATGAACGAGCCAAGTTGCTCGGCTACTCCTCCCATGCGCAATTTGTTTTGGAAGAGCGAATGGCAAAAAGCCCGGATGAAGTATTAAAGTTCTTGGAAGATTTGCTAGAAAAAGCAAAACCCAAAGCGGAGGAAGAACTCGCTGAACTAACAGATTTCGCGAAGAAATTGGATGGAATCGAACAACTGGAACGTTGGGATTTTGCCTATTATTCGGAATTACTCAAGAAAGAAAAATACGAGTTGGATGATGAATTACTTCGCCCCTATTTCCAGTTGGAACATGTCATTGAGGGGGTTTTCCAGACGGCAGGAAAACTTTATGGTTTGAAATTTCAACCCAATCAAGATATCCCTGTATACCATCCCGACGTAACTGCCTATGAAGTGAAGGATTCAAGCGGAAATCATGTTGCGGTATTTTATGCAGATTTTTTTCCAAGGGCTGGAAAACGCAATGGTGCTTGGATGACCAGCTTCAAAAGCCAATATGAAGCTAGTGGAGTTGATCACCGCCCACATATTTCTATTGTCTGCAATTTCACCAAACCAACTAAAACCAAACCAAGTTTACTTACCTTCAATGAGGTAACTACTTTGTTCCATGAATTTGGGCATGCCTTGCATGGAATGCTTGCCAAGAGTCATTACGAAAGCCTTTCAGGAACAAGCGTTTATTGGGATTTTGTAGAACTACCTTCCCAAATTTTTGAAAACTGGTGTTATGAAAAAGAATGCCTGGATCTTTTTGCCAGACACTTCGAAACCGGAGAAAAAATCCCGCAGGACCTCATTGAGCGAATAAAAAAAGCAGCCAATTTTCAACAAGGTTATCAAACACTCAGACAAATAAGCTTTGGACTTTTAGACATGGCTTACCATCAGGGCAACCCATCTAAAATCGGAGATCTCTTCGAATTTGAACGAGAGATTATGAAAAAAACAGATCTCTTACCCAAGGTTCCAAAGACTTTAATGAGCACTTCGTTTTCCCATATTTTCCAAGGAGGATACGCTGCTGGCTATTATAGTTACAAATGGGCAGAAGTATTAGATGCTGATGCATTCGAATTGTTTTTGGAAAGAGGAATTTTTGATCCAGAGACTGCTCAATCGTTTCAGAAGAATATCCTTTCTGCAGGTGGAACCGAGCACCCATCCATTCTTTACAAAAGATTCCGGGGACGAGAACCAAAACCTGAAGCCTTGCTTCGAAGAGCTGGTTTGATTTGACCGAAAAGTCAAGTATATTCTCGAAAAATTTTGGATATGCAAAAGCCGTATCAAGCTCTTCCCTCTTTTCTCAAAGCCTTATTGGTTTTGGTTTTCATCATCGTTTTGGTCTTCTTTTTAATTGTGGGAAAAAGCCTTCTCATCCCATTATTCATGGGGGGCTTTTTCGCAATTTTATTTACCCCACTGAACAATTGGATGGAAAGAAAGAAGGTCCCCAGGACTTTGTCTAGCTTTATATCCTTGCTTTTGATGGTCCTTTTGGTAGGCGGGCTATTGTCATTCATCATTGGAAATGTCGCAGCATTCACCAATGATTTTGATGATGTAAGCGGTAGAATTTCCAACTATGCCAATCAGGTTGATGATTGGACACAAAGTACCTTTGGAATGGATTATGAAATCCGAAAGAAGGCGAATTTGGAATATTTCAGAGAGATACTTGATGAACACAGTTCCAGTATTTCAAATTTTGCATTAAAGACCGTAGGCTCACTTTCAGGGGTGGTTTTGATTCCCGTTTTCATGTTTTTCCTGGTATTATACCGAGATCATCTTACTAAAATGATGGTTATGATATATCGTGACCGGGACCCTACTTTAGTGAAAATGCGGATTACTAGTCTGCGAAAAGTAATTCAACATTACATCGTCGGAGTAGGAAAAGTAATGCTAATTCTGGCGATTTTGAATGTATCCGCATATACGGCTTTGGGGATTAAACACGCGATCTTTTTTGGTGTTTTGGGAGCGATACTCAATATTATTCCTTACGTGGGGCCATTCTTTGGGGTGCTACTTCCCGTAGCTTATTCCTTCTTGACAAAGGACAGTCTCTTCTATCCATTGGCTATTTTGGTGGTTTACCAATTAATTCAATTGGTTGAAGGAAACTTTTTGACTCCAAAAATTGTCGGAGGTAATGTTAACCTCAATGCCTTTATCACTTTCTTGGGTTTGTTGATTGGTGGTACCGTTTGGGGAGTAGCCGGAATGATTTTAATCATCCCTACCCTCGCAATTTTGAGAGAAATATTTGATCTCACAGAAGAAACCAAACCATTCGCATTCCTTTTGGGTGAAGAAAAGCCAAGGCCAAAAAAAGCTAAACCAAAAGATGAACAAGTTCAGGATTAAACTCCTAATTCTCCTAGCAATAAGCATCACAGCTTGTGATTCAATTGAAGACAAAAAAGGAAGGTTTCTTTTAAAGGGGAATGAAAAGTTGGATGAAAATGATCCAAGAGGGGCTTTAGAATTTTATCAGGAAGCCCTGGATCTCGACTCTACCTATTCAGATGCTTGGTATAACAAGGCCTTAGCTCACCTTCAATTAAACCAATTGGATGAGGCAATATTGGATTTTTCTAAAGCCATCAATAATAAAATAGATTACTCCGAGGCCTATTTCCAACGTGGTCTTACCTACTTGGATAATGGAGAATTTTACAAAGCTCGAGAAGATGCAAATTGGCTTCAAACAAATCAACCAAATGAATGGAAAGGGTTTTTCCTAGGAGGACTGGTTCAGGAAAAACTTCAAAACTATGAGTTAGCTCTGGAGGCATTCGGTAAGGCCCTGGAGCTAAACCCTGATAATTCAGATTTGATCGTCAATCAGGCTACCATTTATTATTATCAGAAAAACTATACAAAAGCAGATTCTCTCTTGGGTTTAGCCAAAACGATCAACCCAATGGAGCCAAACTTGCATAATTTAGAATCAATGATTGCATTCGATCGAGGCAATTACCAAATGGCCTTGGATGCTGTAGAAAAAGCAATATCGCTCAATACTTTCCAAGCCTATTTTTATAACAATAAAGGTTTGTACCTCCTCTACTTGGGTCAAATGGAAGAAGGGCTTGAGTTTATCAATCGAAGCCTAAAAATGGATGGAAACAACCCCTTTGCTCTTCGAAACAAAGGGATTTACTACGTTTTAAAAGGAGATAAAATTTCAGCGCTGCAATACTTACAAGAACTGCATCGGGATTATCCGGAAATGGATTTGGTAGCTGAATACTATCAAAAAGCTCAAAAATTGTGATTCTTCTCCGAAATCACCTCTTTGATTTTCTTGAGAAGTTCTGCCGCATCAATTGGTTTAGCTACAAAACCATCAAATCCACAGGATTCAACTTTCTCCATGATTTCAAGCTTGGCTGCAGCTGTTAAAGCGATCACTGGGATATCAACCAACTTTTTGATTTCGACGGTAGCTTCAAATCCATCCATTACTGGCATTTGAATATCCATCAAAACACAATCATATTTTTTAGATTTAACAGCCTCTACAGCTAAAGCTCCATTCGGAACTCGGTCAAAGGTATATCCCCATTTTTTAATGATTTTTCCGAGAACTAAGGCATTCACATCATTGTCCTCAGCCATCAACAAATGAAGACTGGAAAAATCGCGATTAAATCCATTTAGGATTACATTCTTTGGCCCCTCATTTTCCACCAAATCAAAATCTATTTCAAAGAAAAACCGGCTACCCTTCCCTGTTTCAGATTCCAGTTGAATGGTTGAATTCATCAAATTGAGAAGCTTTCTGGTGATTGAAAGTCCTAAACCTGTGCCTCCATACTTGGTACTGAAAGTGGGCTTGATTTGATCAAAATCATTGAAAATTCGGTCCTGATGCTCAGGTGCAATACCAATTCCGGTATCTTTTACTTCAAAATAAACCTTAACCTGACTTGTGTTTTTCTTTAGTAATTTGACAGTCACATCCACTTGACCCTCATGTGTAAATTTGAGAGCATTGGTGATCAAATTATTCAATATCTGAGAAATCCGCGTTTTATCCCCTTTGACATCAAGATCCAAATTGGAATCTAGATTTAGATTGAGGGAATTTTTGCTATCCCGAGCGTGGAAGGTAAGCCCTTTGATCACTTGGCGAATCAGCTCAGTCAAATTGAATGGAGCTTTTTCAATGGATAGTTTGCCAGCTTCAATTTTCTGGAAGTCAAGCAAATCATTGATCATGATGATCAAATTATCCACTGCAAAGCTGATCGTATTTAGCGTATTTTTCTGAGAGTTGGTGGGGTTTTCCTGCAATAGAGAATAAACCGAACCCGAGATCGCATTCAAAGGTGTTCGAAGTTCATGGCTGATCATGGATAAGAAATCTGACTTGATTTGGCTTGCCTTTTCGGCTGTTTGTCTAGCTTCATCTAGTTTCGCTTCAAATTCCTTCTGCTTACTGATGTCTGTCAAATAACCATACCAAACCATGTCCCCATTTTCCAAAGTTTGGGGCCTTGCTGCTCCTAATATCCAACGGAAGCCTCCCGGTTGATGCTCATCTTTAACTCGGAACTGACATTGCCAAGGTTCCAATTTTCGGGCAGAAGCCACCGAACTCATAATTACATGAGGCAAATCCTGCGGATGAACTTTAGTGATGGTAGAAGAAATGTCTGTAAACTCGTCAATTTCAGAGTCAGAAATACCTAAAACCGAAGTGATTCCTTTGGAAAGGAAGGAGAAATTCATACCTCCATTTTTATCAAGAACCAATTGGTAAAGTCCGCCTGGAACTTGTTCGGTAAGGTTAATCAAGAAATTACTACTTTCTTCCAATGTCTTTTCAAGAGAAAGCTTATCAGAAATATTCTTAAAGGAGAAGATGTAGTATTGATTCGACTTTTCTTCAAATCTGTTGTAAGAAATTTCTAAAGTTAAAGTCTTTCCTTTTTGATTGAGAATTGGAGTAATTAAGGGTTGAACATCCTCTCCCTTTTCAATTTGTTCAAGCCAATCTTTCCAATGCTCTGATTCATCAAAAAGCTCTTCCAATTGACTCAAATCCTCAAAAGCAGAATCCTTTTCCAATCCAAGTAACTTTCTAGCTGCCTCATTGCAATGAATGATTTTTTGGCTTCCCATAGAAACCATTAATGGTTCCGGTGATCGGAAAAGGAAACTCTCCAGTAGTGATTTTTCAGCTAGTAGCTCCTGTCTTGAACTATCATCAGCCAAATATCCAATCCAAATTTCTTTCCCATTAGGCAATTCAGACTTCTCAGCTACTAATTTTAATTCCTGGTCCTTCCAAGTCAGGCTTCCCGTACAATTTGGCTTGTTGGAATCTGTTTCAATTTTATTGAGTAGCTTTTCGAAAAGGGATTTCCGCTCTTTTTTGGATTCAACTTTGAATTTTTCCAAAGCGTCCTTATCCCAGTTAATCTTTCCTTTTTTGACATCCAGACTAAAGCTGACTGAATCAGAAAGACTGGGTGCTTGTTGCTGGATATTCAGTAACTTTTTGGATAGATCTCGTTCTAAATAGATTTCCGTCTGATCTCTGGCAATTAAATAAAAGTGGTTTTCAGCAAATTGAACCGAACATTCCAAAAGAGAATAGCCTCCACCTTTCTGTTTGATTCTAGCATGGAAAAAGGCCAATCTATCATTACCTCCTTTGTTTTTCCAGATTTTTCGGACGTTATCCAAATCTTCCTCATGGACAAAAGAACAAAGGCTTGTATCAATCAATTCTTCAACATCATAACCCAAAATAGGCTTGACGGCATTATTCAGATAAGTCAAATAATCATGCTGACCCACAGCTAAAATATCCAACCCCCTTTTGAAAAATTCCTGAATTTCTCGATTGGATGGAAGCCCTTGGGTTTTCAATTCTACCCCTTTATAGAAAAGATAGTAATTGGTTCCATTATCCTCAGGCAATTCTAACCTGAATAAAAACTCCTTTCCATCATGATTAAGAAGCAGCTCTTCTTTAAAAATATAACTACTGATATCAAGGCCTAAACCAGCTAAGCTTCTATCTTGGAGAGTCTCTCCAATTTGCTCTTCAAAGGATTCATTGGCATAAAAAATATTATAGGGATAGGAATCATCAGCAAGAAAGACCATTTCAGAGGACTCATAAATGATCTTCTTAAAAGTGCTATTAATCCCTCTGTCCTTCATCAATCCTTTTCTTACTTATGTTCTATTTGGTAGTATTTTGGATGAATCCTTACTAATCGCAAAATTATGCCGTAAACATACAGCAATTTGTATTTCATAGCAAATTTTTTACTTTTCAAATATGAAAAAATGTATCAAAAATTATAGAAATAGCCAATTTTTGCCCATAAACGGGTTCTGAAGCCCTCTTGAAAAAATCCATCGGTCCGATAATCTACACTGTATTCGATTTTTTGTTGAGGGTTGATCAACTTTCCCAAGGTAACTACGAATCGATTTTCCAATCCAAATTCTTTTTCTTGTAGACCAAAAATGGGCTCTGAGGAAATAACTAAATAATTTTCGCCCGGATCGACCTCATCTCCTCGTAACGGAATGTCCATTGCCAACCTATATCTAAACCGATATTCTACAGCATCATTTGGGATAAATGTTTGATCTAGGCGAAATCGATGTCCTATTCGGAATCTCCGAAAACGATCTAAAGTTGCAAATTGCTGAATGATCCTATATGCATTAGATCCATCCTGAACTCTATAAAACAAGCCCAAAGCCATACTGCTCAAGGGGCTTAGTTTCCAATCATAAAATGCCATCAAGTCTGTCCGATAATGACGGAATTGCCAGCGATCTTCAGGATTTTCAAAATTCCGGAAAATAATCTCCTGATTCTCCACTTTAAAATTGACCTTATTCCCGTTTGAAAGCTTTTTGGTAATCGCTGCCTCAGGAAAGAAACCTGTAAAAAATACCTGGTCCTGAGCCAAAGAAGAGAAGGCAATTAGAAA
Source organism: Cyclobacteriaceae bacterium (assembly GCA_013373335.1). Classification (GTDB taxonomy): domain Bacteria; phylum Bacteroidota; class Bacteroidia; order Cytophagales; family Cyclobacteriaceae; genus Algoriphagus. The sequence continues at coordinate 8,271 of JABXHZ010000218.1, forward strand.
AGAAATCAAGAAAAAAAACGTTCCTTTTCCCATCAAAAAATTAAGTTATCCATGATGCGAATTTCAATTTCCCGTTTGGAAATTATTTTACCTTTTTGGTCAAAAAGACCTTCCCAAAAGGTTTGATTTCCAGATGCTGTTTTGGCTATATATTCGATTTCATATCGAACGGTTAGACTATTTATCTCCCCTTCCTCAAAAAACTCTTCTAAATCATCTTCATCTCCAGAATACTGTTTTTGAATTCTTTCAATTCGAAATTCACTATACTCAGTGCTTAGAAAAGAAAGGATATTTGACTCAGTTTCAGAGCCAATTTCCTTTTGTTGGATTTCTATCTCGACATCCTCAATTTTTCCCAAGGAATCAAATTCCACACTATGGAATTTTCCACTCCATAGAAATTTAGCCTCAAATGAAAGTCCTTGATCCGATATTTCTTGATACCAACGTACCTTTTTTCTTCCTTCAAAGGAATCTTGAAGCCAATCCAAAGCAATTTCAGGTACATCCTGCTTTTTGATCCGCTTTTCCTGTTCTACTTTTTTCTGGGAAAAAGCCTTCCCAGAAAAAAGAATAATTATCAGAAAAATGAAGGTTAATCTCATGATTACAGCGTTTGAATGGCAATAAAAAACCGTTACCAAAAATGGCAACGGTTCTTTTAAATTAAGGTTTCCTTCTTATTAGGCTAAACCTGCTTTTATCAAATTCAAAGCTGAACCTGCTTTGAACCATTCAATTTGACCTTCATTATAGGTATGGTTCACTTCAAATTCGTCTTTACTTCCATCCGCATGGTGAAGTACCACCTTTAAAGGAACACCAGGTGCAAAGCTTTCCAATCCAAGGATATCAATGATATCATCTTCTTGAACCTTATCGTAATCCGCAGGATTCACAAATGTCAATGCAAGCATACCCTGCTTTTTCAAATTGGTTTCGTGAATTCGGGCAAATGATTTTACCAAAATAGCACGCACTCCCAAGAATCTAGGTTCCATCGCAGCATGCTCTCTCGAAGATCCTTCTCCGTAGTTTTCATCACCAACAACAACAGTACCTATGCCTTCGGCTTTATATTGACGCTGGGTTGCAGGAACTTCTCCATACTCTCCGGTCAATTGATTCTTAACCTTGTTGGTTTCATCATTGAATGCATTTACTGCTCCAATCAACATATTGTTGGAAATATTATCCAAGTGACCTCTAAATCTCAACCAAGGTCCTGCCATGGAAATGTGGTCTGTAGTACATTTTCCTTTTGCTTTGATAAGCAATTTCAAGCCTTTCAGATCAGTACCTTCCCACGCTGGGAAAGATTCCAACAATTGCAATCGCTCTGATTTTGTATCCACAATTACCTCAACCTTAGATCCATCAGCAGCAGGGGCTTGATATCCGGCATCTTCTACTGCAAAGCCTTTAGTAGGCATTTCCAAACCTTTAGGTTCATCTAATTTCACAGACTGACCTTCTTCATTGATCAAGCTGTCTTTCATAGGGTTGAAAGTAAGGTCACCAGCAATAGCCATAGCTGTTACAACTTCAGGAGAAGCTACGAAAGCATGGGTATTAGGATTACCGTCTGCACGCTTTGCAAAGTTTCTGTTGAAAGAAGTGATGATGGAGTTTTTCTCTTGTTTTTCAGCTCCATGTCTGGCCCACTGACCAATACAAGGCCCGCAGGCATTAGCCAAAACTACTCCGCCCATTTTCCCAAAAGTGTCCAAGAAACCGTCACGCTCCACTGTATAGCGAACTTGCTCAGAACCAGGAGTAATGGTGAATTCAGATTTAGCAATCAATTTTTTATCAACTGCCTGTTGTGCCAAAGAAGCAGCTCGAGAGATATCTTCGTAAGATGAGTTGGTACAAGAACCGATCAAACCAACCTCCAATTTTGCTGGCCAACCATTTTCTTTTACTGCAGCAGCAAATTTAGAAAGAGGCCATGCCAAGTCAGGGGTGAAAGGACCATTGATGTGTGGCTCCAGTTCAGAAAGGTTGATTTCAATGACTTGATCAAAATATTTCTCAGGATCTGCATATACTTCTGGGTCACCTGTCAAATGTTCGGCGATACCATTGGCAAGCTCAGCAACATCCGCTCTTCCGGTTCCTTCCAAATAAGCTGCTGATTTCTCATCAAATCCAAATATAGAGGTAGTCGCACCGATCTCGGCTCCCATATTACAGATGGTGCCTTTTCCGGTTGCAGAAAGGGATCTAGCTCCTTCTCCGAAATATTCAACCACGTAGCCAGTACCACCTTTTACAGTAAGGATTCCGGCAACTTTCAAAATCACGTCTTTTGCAGAAGTCCAACCGGAAAGTTTACCAGTCAACTTCACACCGATCAGTTTTGGAAACTTAAGTTCCCAAGGAAGACCCGCCATTACATCACAGGCATCGGCGCCACCCACACCAATTGCAATCATTCCAAGACCACCAGCATTCGGAGTATGGGAATCTGTACCGATCATCATTCCTCCTGGGAATGCATAATTTTCCAAAACAACTTGGTGAATGATACCGGCTCCAGGCTTCCAGAAACCAATACCATATTTATTTGAAACAGATGCTAAGAAATCATAAACCTCACGGTTTTTGTCCTTGGCAACTGAAAGATCTTTATCTGCTCCAACTTGTGCTTGGATCAAGTGGTCGCAATGTACCGTAGAAGGAACCGCAACCTTGTCTTTACCCGCCTGCATAAACTGTAGAAGAGCCATTTGTGCCGTAGCATCTTGCATCGCAACTCTATCTGGCTGAAAATCAACATAGGATTTTCCTCTTTCAAAAGATTGAGTTGCTGGCCCCTCGGAAAGGTGGGAATACAAAATTTTCTCGGTCAAAGTCAAGGGTCTGTTGACTGCTTTTCTCGCAGCAGCGATACGCTCCGGAAAGCGAGCATACACATCCTTGATCATTTCAATGTCAAAAGCCATTTTATAGGATTTTAAGTGGATAAAAGGTTCAAAATCGAAGTGCAAATATAGAAAATTAGGGCCGAAATCGGTAACCAAATAAATTCATAAACAGGGCCTTTATCTAAAAAATTGGAATCCTATCCATTTAAAATGTCTACCGATTCAAAAAAAGAAAAAGACAGCTGTCAAAAGAAAAGCAAAACCGGCCACAAAAAGCCAAAAAGTATACCGGATGAGTTGAGAAGCTTTCACTCCTGTAATGGACAATAGTGGCAATGCCCAAAAAGGCTGCAATAAATTACTGATCTGATCCCCATAAGAAAATACCAGAATCATCTTAGCGGGATCCATATCCAAAGTTTGGGTGACCTGCATGATAATCGGACCCTGAACTGCCCATTGTCCCCCACCAGAAGGGATCAATAAATTCACAAATGCTGCAGAAATCAAGGTAAAAGGCGCTAAGAAGTTCTGATCCGCATGGTTTAAAAATAAATTGGAAAGTTGATCAAGTAATCCTGAAAAAGTGACCATTCCCAATATTCCGGCATAAAATGGAAACTGAATAAAAATATCCGTTGAACTCTTAATTCCCTCTCCCACTGCTTCGGTAAAGCTCCTCAAATCCCGAAATACAAAAAGAGTCAAACCAAAAAGTAAAAAATTCATCAAGTTCAGATTGAAGAAACTTAATCCATTTTGAGATTCTATGATTGCCACCCAGATGAA
>JABXHZ010000427.1 GCA_013373335.1 Cyclobacteriaceae bacterium
AATCGACCTTCCAAGTTACTCACTGCCCCATAACGGGTACCTGATGGCTCGTGGGTTGCTACAATGTTAGCACCAGGAAGTGATTCACCGGAAGCATCGGTAACCACGCCTTGGATACTGGCGGTAGTAACACCCTGTGACATTGCCCATGTGCTGCTTAAAGCCACAAAAAGGACTGTCAACAAGTTTTTGAGTAAATTTTGCCTCATATTTATTTGTTTTGGTAAAAGTTGGTTGATTCAAATATGCCGCAAAGGTAAATTGCGGGGATTTTTAATCGGGGCAAATAACGTTAATTTTTTGCTGATTCTTTTCACAAAATTTAACTTTTCCTTAACATTAAAAACAAAAGTATGTTTTGTTATATTTTGATTTCAGGTCAAAAACTTAATTTATTTGAAATTATTTATATTTTTTTAAAATAAAATATTACTCACAAACAACTCACTAAAATATACTTTTGATCAAACACATACGTCTAAATCTTATTTTCGTACCCTTGGAATAACCCAATACCTTTATATTTGATTTAAGTCAAAACTTCCTGAAACATTGAAAAACAAAAATATCTTCTGGCTTTACCTTTTTCTCTTTGCATCCCTAGCGGATATGGCTTTGCTAATCAAGGGTTTTTCAGATATGCGAATCTATTCCAAACCATTGATAATCACAAGCTTAATCATCTATTTTTATAAAATTACCAAGCCTGTTTCGTGGACCCTACTTTCCAAGGCCACACTAGGCGCCTTGGTATTTTCTCTATTGGGTGATTTTCTTCTGCTTTGGAATCATCTTTTCATTTATGGACTTGGGGCTTTCTTTTTGGCCCAAGTATGCTACATTATCGCATTTAAAGTTGCTCAGCGAAATCCCAATCGAATTGCGGGGGTGAATTTTATCCGGACCTTTTTCTTTAATCTCCCGATTTACATTTTAGCCGCACTGGTCTATTATCTAATACATAAGAATCTTGGCTCTTTAAAAATCCCTGTGGTAATTTATATCATCGTTATTGTTTCCATGCTTAGCACAGCAAGGGAACGATATAAAAAGTGTAATCCGGAGTCTTTTTGGCAGGTATTTATTGGAGCAAGTCTATTCTTCATTTCGGATGGAATCATTGCCATCAGTAAATTCTATAAAGACTTTCCGGAAGCTGATATTATTATTATGGGCACTTACATTATTGCCCAGCTTTTGATCATCATGGGGATCAGGTCTTACCTGATCCGCCCTGAATGATCCTTAAATTTATTTTTCTTCTTTCACATCCAATTTGATGGAGAGCTCTTCTAGCTGCTCATTAGAAATCGGACTTGGGGAGTCAATCATGACATCTCTTCCTGAATTGTTTTTTGGGAAAGCAATGTAATCCCGAATGGAATCTGATCCTCCGAAAATCGCACAAAGTCGATCAAAACCAAATGCAATTCCTCCATGAGGTGGCGCCCCATACTCAAAGGCTTCCATCAAAAATCCAAATTGCTTTTGAGCTTCCTCTTCGGTAAATCCGAGGTGCTTAAACATCAATTGCTGTGTGGTTCGATCATGAATTCGGATAGAACCACCACCAATTTCAACTCCATTAATCACCAAATCGTAGGCATTGGCCCTAACAGCACCTGGATCTGTATCCAATAGTGGTATATCCTCCGCTTTTGGAGAAGTAAAAGGATGGTGCATCGCATGATAGCGATTTGTTTCTTCATCCCATTCTAGCAAGGGAAAATCTACAACCCATAAAGGTTTGAAAACAGAACGATCCCGTAGCCCTAAGTCTTCACCCATTTTTAGTCGAAGTTCAGAAAGCTGCTTTCGGACAGTTTTGGCATCCCCGCTCAATACAAGCATCAAATCCCCAGGCTCTGCCTGGAAGGCCTGTGCCCATTGCTCGAGGTCATCCGGACTGTAAAATTTATCTACCGTAGATTTGAGGCTACCATCTTCATTAAATTTGACATAGACTAATCCTTTGGCTCCAATTTGAGGTCGTTTCACCCAATCGGTCAATGCATCCAATTGTTTTCGGGTATAGGAGGCAGCACCTTTGGCACATATACCCACCACCAATTCAGCTTGGTCAAAAATTCCGAAACCTCTTCCTTTCGCCAAGTCATTGAGCTCAACAAAGCGCATATCGAATCGCAGATCTGGCTTGTCATTACCATAAAACCGCATGGCATCTGCATAGGTCATACGCTTCACCTCTTCCAATTCGATCCCTTTCACCTCTTTGAATAAATGACGTGTCAATCCCTCAAACATCGACAGCACATCCTCCTGACTAACAAAAGACATTTCACAGTCTATTTGCGTGAATTCAGGCTGACGATCTGCACGAAGGTCTTCATCCCGGAAACATTTCACTATTTGAAAGTAGCGATCGAACCCTGAAACCATCAATAATTGCTTGAAAGTCTGTGGGGATTGGGGCAAAGCATAAAATTCGCCTGGGTTTACTCGACTTGGAACCACAAAATCTCGAGCTCCCTCAGGCGTAGACTTGATTAAGACCGGAGTTTCGACTTCAATAAAATCCTGCCCATCCATGTACTTTCGGGTCTCCTGCATCATTCTATGTCGAAGTTGCAATTTTTGCCGAACAACATTTCTTCTCAAATCCAGATAGCGGTATTTCATTCGAAGATCGTCCCCTCCATCGGTTTCATCTTCAATCAAAAAAGGAGGGATTTTGGCAGGATTTAACACCTCCAGTTCTTCAACTTTCACCTCAATATCTCCGGTAGGTATTTTATCATTTTTGGAAGTTCGTTCAATCACCTCTCCCTTGGCCTGAATCACAAATTCCCTTCCCAAACCGGCCGCTTTTCCCAAAAGTGCTTTTGGAGTACTGCCTTCCTCAAAAATCAATTGCGTTAAGCCATATCGATCCCGAAGGTCAACCCAAATGAGCCCTCCCTTATTTCTTACTCGCTGGACCCAACCAGCTAAAGTGACTTTAATACCAACATGTTGAATTCGTAATTCGCCGCAATTGTGGGTTCGATGCATGATTAAATGAATTTTGAGCGTCAAAGATAAGTAAATGTCTTTTTGACTCCTCATTCAATTGATAAGATTCCAAGATTCAAGATAAGATTACTTTGGCATTGACGTTTTTAATTAGAAAAATTGAAAAAAGCGGCTAGCTAACCATTATTTCCATTTAGAAGGAATGGTTTTTGATACCAAAACTTGAAAAACACGCATATTTTCCCTTCATTCGGGAAAATCTAGCATCACCCTCAAACAGTATTACCCAATGATAAAAAAATGGACAGGTCTTGCCGGTATTGCATTAGCAATTTTTGCAGCCTTCTATTTCATGAAACCTTTTGGATCAACCTACTCGGATTCATGGGAAGAATCCTCCTATCAAGAAGACAGTTTACAAGTAGACGATTCCAAAAAATACCTGTATGGTATTGATGTTACTGGATTAAATATCATTGAGGGAACGGTTGAAAAAAATCAGACACTGGGAAGTATTTTAAGCCCTTTTGAGGTTCCCTATCAGATTATTGATGAGATCGCCAAAAAATCCAAAGAGGTATTTGATGTAAGATACATTGCGCTGAACAAAAAGTTTACGATTCTGACTCCAGCTGATTCAGCAAAAGCTAAATTTTTTATTTATGAGCCAAACCCAGCAGAATATGTGGTTTTTGACCTGGATAGTTTGGATGTATACAGACAGGAAAAGCCAGCAGAATATGTTACCAAACAAATAGGGGGAACAATCAAAAGCTCACTTTATGTCGATATGACTTCCCAAGGCATTGGTCCTGATTTAGTGGACTTGTTTGCTGATTTATATGGATGGTCTGTCGATTTCCAACGCCTCCAAAAAGGGGATAAATACAAAGTGGTCTATGAGGAGAAGTTGATTGACGGAAAATCCGTAGGGGTGACCGAAATTAAAATGGCTTATTTTGAGCACATGGGGGAACCCTTTCATGCCATTCCTTTTGAGCAAAACGGGGAATTCAATTTCTTCGACCAAGAAGGGAATAGCCTGAAAAAAGCCTTTTTAAGAGACCCTTTAAAATATTCTAGAATCAGTTCCAGATACAATTTGAACCGATTCCACCCTGTTCAAAAACGCTATAAACCACACCTAGGAACCGATTATGCAGCGCCTAGAGGGACTGAAATCCGTACCGTAGGAGATGGGACTGTGGTAGAAGCAGGCTATTCAAGAGGAAACGGCAATTATGTGAAAAT
>JABXHZ010000074.1 GCA_013373335.1 Cyclobacteriaceae bacterium
ACCTCTTTCTCAATCTGGTCAAAACTTAGTCCCTCTGCATTTCGGATAACCGGTACTACCAATCCTTTTGGAGCGGATACTGCGATAGAAATATCACAATAATCATGGTAAACAATTTCGTTTCCATCGATTTTGGCATTCACGGCTGGCCATTCCTGTAAGGCCACGCAAACAGCTTTGGTGAAAAAGGACATGAATCCAAGACCAACACCATGTTTTTCCTTGAATTGCTCTTTGTATTTTGAGCGCAAGTCCATAATTGGCTGCATGTTCACCTCATTAAAGGTGGTCAACATGGCTGTTTCATTTTTCACAGCTACCAACCGTCGAGAAACTGTACGGCGAAGAGAAGACATTTTCTCCCGCTTTTCATCTCTAGATCCAGCTACCCGAATAGCAGGTTGAGCTACCGACTCTTCTTTTTTCTCCTGTTTTGCAACTGGAGCTTGTTTTTGAGCGGACTGAGCATCTTCCTTGGTGATTCTACCATCTTTTCCGCTTCCTTTTACTTCCTCTGGGCTTATTCCTTTTTCTGCCAAAATTTTAGAAGCTGCCGGTGAGGCATGCCCCGTGGCATAGGATTCTTTGGATGGAGAAGGTGTAGCAGAAGCAGCTACAGATGATGAAGTTTCAGAATTACTGCTAGCGGGTTTTCCTTCCATCACCTCAATCTTACAAATCAATCCACCGATCTCAAGGGTCTCACCCTCTTGAGCCACATGTCTCAAAATCCCCGTTGCTTCAGCCGGCAATTCAAAAGTTGCTTTGTCTGAATCAACTTCAGCAATGATGTCATCCAGTTCTACAAAATCCCCGTCGGCTTTCAACCAATTAGCCAAAGTCACTTCCGTAATGGATTCCCCGACAGTAGGAACAACCATTTCTTTCACCTCTCCCGTTGCCTTTGGACCAGCAGAGCCAGAACTAGCTTCAGCGGGAGCAGCAGCACTTGGTTTTTCAGAAGAAACTCCACTTCCTGTTTCATCTATGACACAGATGACCGCACCAATTTCCAAAGTATCTCCTTCTTGGGCTTTAATTCGGAGGGTACCTGCAGCCTCTGCAGGAAGTTCAAATGTTGCCTTATCAGACTCTAATTCACACAGCACTTCGTCCATTTCGACTTGGTCGCCGTCCTTTTTAAACCATTGACCCACTGTCACCTCTGTGATGGATTCCCCAACGGCCGGAACTTTGATTTCTTTGCTCATGAGATTTTGATTTAAGCTTTTACCTTTCGGTCAAAGCATCACTATGATTATTCTGGATTGATTTTTTAAAATTTAAGTGCTCTGGATACAATATTTTTCTGTTCCTCAACATGGACCTTATTGTAACCTGTAGCTGGAGAAGCAGAAACCTTTCTGGCAATTAATTCCATGCTTAACTCTTTATAAAGTAAGCGCAGCATATAAGTCCAGTAACCCATATTTTCAGGTTCCTCTTGTACCCATACTAATTCAGCATTTTTATAAGGCTTCAAAGCCTCCATGATTTTCTTCTTTGGTAACGGATAGATTTGTTCGATTCGAATGATCGCCACATTGTCAATTTTCTCTTTTTCTCTAGCCTCCTCAAGATCATAATAGACTTTACCGGTGCAGAGAATTACTCTTTTAACTTTCTTAGGGTCTGCCGTATTATCTGTGATGATTTCCTTAAAATTCCCGGAAGTAAATTCCTCTATTGGAGACATCACTTTAGGATGACGCAAAAGTGATTTAGGAGACATCACTACGCATGGCTTTCTAAAGTCCCAAGTAAGTTGTCTTCTCAACAAATGGAAGAAGTTAGATGGAGTCGTGATGTTGGCTACAATCATGTTGTATTCCGCGGAAAGCTGCAAGAAGCGTTCTGGTCTGGCATTGGAATGCTCTGGGCCCTGCCCTTCATAACCATGAGGAAGGAGCATGACAATTCCATTTTGCTTTCGCCATTTTGATTCACCAGAAGAAATAAACTGGTCAATCATGGTTTGAGCTCCATTCGCAAAATCTCCAAATTGAGCTTCCCAAATGGTTAATGAATTTGGATTTGCCATTGCATAACCATATTCAAAGCCCAAAACGGCATACTCTGAAAGCAAGGAGTTGTAGATATAGAATTGCCCTTTTCGCTCAGGCATTTCGCGTAGCGAATTGTAAGGTTGATTTGTGTTGGCATCATGGACAACAGCATGTCGATGGGAGAAAGTCCCTCGTTGCACATCCTGTCCAGTTAACCGTACTGTTTTCCCTTCCATAAGAAGAGAGCCATATGCCAATAGTTCCGCAGCCGCCCAGTTCAAGGTCTTGGATTCAAAGAACATTTCTTTGCGCTGCTTCATCTGAACTTCAATCTGCTTGATAGCCTTAAAGCCTTTTGGAATAACAGTCAAAGCTTGGGCTACCGTATCAATCACATCTGTGCTAATTCCCGTTTCAGGTGACTTTTCAAAATCCTCTGGATTAGAGTGGCGTAGATTCCCCCACTCCCGCTCAAATTTGGTCAGGTGATAAGGAAGAGGTTTTTCCTTCACCATATTCAACCTGTCCTGCAGGAGCTTTCGAAACTCCTTATCCATTTGTTTGGCGATCTTAGCATCAATATCTCCTCGCTCGGTCAATTTTTTGATATAGACCTCTCTGGGGTTAGGATGCTTCGAAATGATATTGTAAAGTTCGGGCTGGGTAAATTTCGGCTCATCTGATTCATTGTGACCGTGGCGACGGTAACAAACCATATCAATGAAAATATCCCTTCCAAATTTTTGTCTGAATTCAGCGGCTAGTTTTGCTGCAAAAACCACAGCTTCAGCATCATCACCGTTTACGTGGATAACCGGAGCATCAATGATTTTTGCTACATCGGTACAATAAATAGAAGATCTGGCGTCGTCAAAATCCGTAGTAAATCCAACTTGGTTGTTGATGACAAAATGAATAGTTCCTCCGGTATTGTACCCTTTCAAACCAGCCATTTGGGTGACTTCATAGACAATACCTTGTCCTGCAACGGCAGCATCTCCATGAATCAAAATAGGGAGCGCTTTCCTAGCATCACCACTATGTTCAGAATCGATTTTTGCTCGAATAAATCCCTCTACAACAGGATTAACCGCCTCCAAATGAGATGGATTCGGTGCTAATTTTAGATGGATCTTTTTATTGTCAGGAGTGACTATATCAGAGGA
>JABXHZ010000042.1 GCA_013373335.1 Cyclobacteriaceae bacterium
ATTTCACTTCCTAGTCTTTCCAAAGTTTCTTCATCATCCACATTTAATCCATCTGAAAAATAAGCCTGCAGTAAACGTTCCTTCATTTCCTCTCCTTTTCCCATCTCTTTTGCGAAATGAAGCAATCGATGTGCACGTCGGGTATTAGCTACTACTGTTTTTTCAAAATTGAAAGCTATACCCTGTTCTTTCCCCATTTCAACCACCTGTGAAGTCAATTGCTTGACTTGTTCCAAAGACCATCCTTTGGAATTAGCCAAATGCTCCAAGCTACTGATCTGTGGATTTGTTTTTTCTTCTGGATTGAGCTGAAAACTTTTCCATTCAATTTGAACTTGGTTTTTATAAGGAAACTTTTCTAAAGCCCGCTCCAATTTTCTTTTTCCGATAAAGCAAAATGGGCAAACTACATCCGACCAAATTTCGATTTTCATAGACTTTTGATTTACTTAAGGGAGAAAACCCAACTCCAACAAAAGAGTTCAACAAATTTTGAAAACGAAGGAATGTCCCTCTTGTGCCATGGAAATAGATGAAAAGGCACAGATCTGTCCAATTTGTAAATACGAATTCCCTAAACGTTCACCTTGGATCACTTGGTTGGCAATTGTGCTTTTAATCGTTTGGATATTAATCTACATTCTCTGATCCCGCACCATGAAAAAACGAACTTTCCTGAAATCATTGGCCGGCTTGGGCCTTGGATCTCTCGCTTCACTTGAATCAAAAGCCAATTCATTTTCACTGGATAAATTGGATTTTAATGCGCCTGATTTATGGGATCAAATTCGCAAGGGGTATAAACTCAAACCGGATTACATCAATTTGGAGAATGGCTACTATTGCTTTTTACCTCAGGAGACATTGGAGAAATACATTGAACACATCCGTGAAGTCAATTATCAGGGATCCCACTACATGCGAACAGTTCAATGGGATAACAAGGCAAAGTCTGCAGCTAAACTTGCTGAATTGGTGGATGCGAGTCCTGATGAAATCGCCATTACCAGAAACACTACCGAATCATTGGATTTGATCATTTCTGGATTTCCTTGGGAGCGTGGTGATGAGGCAATCATGTCCAATCAGGATTATGGGAGTATGCTTACCATGTTTGAACTGGCGCATAGACGATATGGAGTGCATCTCAAAAAAATTGATATTCCCATGCACCCTCAATCCGATGAGGAAATTGTAGAAGTCTATGAAAGGGCGATAACAAGTAAAACCCGGTTGATTATGGTTCCCCATATTGTCAATATCACTGGACATATACTACCGGTTAGAAAAATTTGTGATATGGCACATAGCTATGGAGTAGAAGTTATGGTTGATGGGGCACATGCTGTAGGTCATTTTACTTTTTCTATGAAGGATCTGGATTGTGATTATTATGGTTCAAGTTTGCATAAATGGTTAAGTGTGCCACTTGGGGCAGGTCTATTGTTTGTGATGAATGGAAAAGCTGATAAAATCAGACCTTTATTAGCACCCTATCAGTTGGATAGACCTGGTATTCTAAATTTAAACCATACCGGGACTCACCCTGTAGCCACAGATTTAGCCGTTATAAATGCCATAGAATTTCAAGAGAAAATTGGAGGAAAGCGAAAGGAAGATCGCCTTCGTTTTATTCAGCGTTATTGGTCTGATCAGGTTAGAGGTTTAAAAAATATCGAAGTAAACACACCTGTAGAAGCACATCGGTCTTGTGCGATTGCAAATGTTGGAATATCTACCATGAAACCAGCTGAAATGGCAAAAAGGCTGATGGATGATTACCAAATCTTCACCGTAGCCATCGATGGTTCAGGAGTACGAGGATGTAGAATCACTCCAAATATTTACACTACTACAGATGAGTTGGACAAGTTTGTTTTAGCGCTAAAGGAAATGTCAGGAAACGCGTGAAAATCACCAAATAATATTTTAAGATTTTTAGAATTAGGGAACAAATCGAGTGTTTGGGTAATGATTTTTCAACTAATTGGTTGAAATGAAGAATTTTATGAAAATTATTTTGGATAATCTTTACGATCGTTACAACTTTACGCGCTCAAATGAAAACCTTCAGCAACATAGCGCACTTGCAGTATCACCCAATTACATCTGTGGTGATTTCTGAGCCTGTTGTTTCTTTTTCCCCAGTAAGGAGGCGAAGGTATTTTTTCAGGGTTTGACCCTATAGTTTGCATTATTTCCCTACGTGGGAGATTTCATATTTCGCGTCCCCTTTTCTTTAAAAATACTCCGCTGTCAAGCATTTAATTTCTCCAAAAAATTATGGAAGAAATCACCTTTAAAATTATGGTGGCTGACGCTAGCCACAAATCCTTTTCTCAGGAAATCACTGATGAAATGGCTAACTCTGCCAAAGCACGAGGCACTGGTATCGCCAAGCGAAGCATCGATTATGTCGAAACCAAAATGGAGGAAGGCAAGGCTGTAATTGCTCTTACCGGAGACGGAAGATGGGCAGGTTTTTGCTACATTGAGGCTTGGGGTCACGGAAAATATGTGGCTAACTCAGGATTGATAGTATCTCCTGAGTTCCGGAAGTATGGTTTGGCTCGAAAAATCAAGCAAGAAATCTTCAAATTAAGCCGTGCTAAATATCCTGATTCCAAAATCTTCGGTTTGACGACTGGTCCGGCTGTCATGAAAATCAATTCCGAATTGGGATATATTCCTGTTTCATATGCAGATTTGACGGACGACAATGAGTTCTGGAAAGGCTGTCAAAGCTGTGTGAATTATGAGATTTTGATGTCCAAGAACCGTCAAAATTGCCTCTGCACTGCAATGCTTTACGACCCCAATGCCGCCAAAAACAAATTGGCGGAAATGGCACTTCGGAAAGACTTTAATAAACGAATCAAATTATTTGACCGATGGGTACGGCTCAAGAAATACGTGTTTCTGAAGCTGTCCAATTCGAAGAAATCGGTGAAGAGTATATTTATTTAATCAGTAAATCCTGAAAAATGAAAAAAGTTGTTTTAGCCTACAGCGGTGGTTTGGACACTACCTTTTGTGCCTTACACTTATCCAAAGACTTAGGCTATGAAGTTCATGCAGTATTGGTAAATACAGGAGGTTTCTCCATGGAAGAATTAGAGACCATTGAGAAAAGAGCTAAGGGTCTTGGAATTGCCTCCTTTACTATACTTGATGTCGTAAACACCTATTACCAAGAAGTAATCAAATATTTGGTGTTTGGTAATGTCCTAAAAAATGGAACCTATCCCCTATCTGTTTCTGCTGAGCGGATTCTTCAAGCCAAATCATTAGCGGATTATGCCAAATCCATCGGAGCAAAGGCTGTAGCTCATGGATCAACCGGGGCAGGAAATGATCAAGTTCGCTTTGATATGATTTTCCAGACTATTGTTCCGGATATTGAGATTATCACACCCATTCGGGATTTAAAACTTTCTCGCCAGGAAGAAATCGATTACCTCCAAAAACATGGGGTAAGTATGAATTTTGAGAAGGCAGCTTATTCCATCAACAAGGGAATATGGGGTACGTCCGTAGGAGGAAAAGAAACGTTGACTTCTTCAGATTACCTACCAGAAGAAGCTTGGCCCACTCAAATAACCGAAAAGGAAGCAAAAAAGGTAACCTTGACTTTTATTCAAGGAGAATTGAAAGGCATAAATGGGAGAAACTTCGAAAACCCTGTTGATGCTATTCAAGCTTTACAAGAATTGGCAGCTCCGTATGGAATTGGACGAGATATTCATGTGGGAGATACCATCATCGGGATCAAGGGAAGAGTAGGATTTGAAGCCGCAGCTCCTTTGATTATCATTAAAGGCCATCAATTGTTGGAAAAGCATACACTTACCAAATGGCAGCTTTTCTGGAAAAATCAGTTAGCCGAGTTCTATGGAAATCATTTGCATGAAGGCCATTACTTGGATCCAGTCATGCGAAACTTGGAGGCATTTTTATCCTCTACGCAAGAGTTTGTAAGCGGTGATGTATTTGTTCTTTTGGAAGAAAAACGTTTTAGCCTTTTGGGAATTTCTTCTTCTCATGATTTGATGTCCTCAAAGTTTGGAAGCTATGGAGAAATGAATAAAGGCTATACTGCGGAGGATGTTAAAGGATTTACACGAATCTTGGGTAATCAAACAGCAATTTTCCACCAAGTAAATCATCATGAATAAAATTAGAACGGCAATTATTGGTGCGGCAGGTTATACCGGAGGTGAATTGATTCGACTTTTAGTCCACCACCCTAACTGTGAATTGATTTATATTCATTCCAACAGTCAAAAAGGAAAATCAGTAACCGCTGTACATCCGGATTTGATTGGTGATTGTGAACTTGTCTTTACAGATCAAGTAGTAACTGATGGATTAGATGCTGTATTTTTAGGATTACCACATGGTCAAACAAAAGCATTTCTTGAGGAACACCCATTTCCAGATTCCACGGTAATAATTGATTTATCGACTGATTTCAGAGATGAATCCAATGGATTTATTTATGGTTTGCCCGAAGTCAATAAGGCAAAAATCAAGACCTCCAAAAGAATAGCCAATCCCGGTTGCTTTGCAACTGGAATTCAATTGGCACTTCTTCCTGCTATTGCAAAAGGTTGGGTTAAGGATGCGGTTCATATCACTGGAATCACGGGAAGCACAGGGGCTGGAAAAAAACTAGCTGAAACCTCTCATTTTAGCTATAGAAACAATAATATCTCAGTCTATAAGCTGTTTACCCATCAGCATTTGAAAGAAATCCACCAAACATTTGGACAAGTAAGTACAGAATTTGATTCAGATCTTTTATTTGTTCCTTACCGTGGCAATTTCACAAGAGGAATTTGGGTAACAGCCTATTTTCCATTTGAAGGCACTTTGGATGAAGCGGAAAAAGTTTACAAAGAATTTTATCAAGACGCGCCATTTACTCATGTCACTTCGGAAAACCTGGATTTAAAACAAGCGGTGAATACTAATAAGTGTCTAATTCAAATTCAAAAAGAAGCTGGTCAATTGGTTGTTTATTCGGCAATAGACAATTTGTTGAAAGGAGCTTCCGGTCAGGCTGTTCAGAACTACAACTTGGCTTTTGGATTGGAAGAAACTACAGGTTTGAACTTGAAAAGTATCGCCTTTTAGAAGAAAAAAATTTCAAGGTTCAAACGAAGAGTAAACTGAAAATTCCACTTCGATAAGCTCAAAAGAATATGAAGTTATTTGATGTATATCCACTAATTCCTGTCACCATTGAAAAAGCCCAAGGAGCAAGACTTTGGGATGATCAAGGAGCGGAGTATTTGGATTTATATGGCGGGCATGCGGTTATTTCAATTGGCCATACCCATCCTCATTTCGTCCGGAGAATCAAAGATCAATTGGATTCAATTGCTTTTTACTCCAATTCTGTACGAATCCCTATTCAGCAAGACTATGCAGCTAAATTGGGAGAATTAGCGGGTCTTCCAGATTATCAATTATTCCTTTGTAATTCAGGAGCGGAAGCCAATGAGAATGCCATCAAATTGGCATCTTTTGCCACTGGTAAATCAGGCATGATCGCTTTTAGTGGTTCTTTTCACGGAAGAACTTCTGGAGCAGTTGCTTTGACCGACAATCCAAAGATCGTAGCTCCCTGTAACGCAAGGGAAGATTTTCACATCCTTCCTTTTGGGGACTTGGATTTAGCTGAAGAAGTCCTAAAAAGCAATGCAATTGGGGGAATTATTATCGAGGGGATTCAAGGTGTGGGAGGAATTCAAGTTCCCGATGCTGAATTTTTATTAGGCCTAGCCAAATTATGCAAGACGTATGATGCAAAATTGATTTTGGATGAGGTTCAATCTGGATTTGGTAGAACAGGCAAATTCTTTGCTTTCCAATGGGTAGAAGGCCTCCAACCTGATTTAATATCCATGGCTAAAGGAATGGGGAATGGATTTCCAATAGGTGGCTTGCTGATTTCCCCTGATTTTGAAGCAAGCTATGGATTATTGGGAACCACCTTCGGTGGAAATCATTTGGCCTGCGCAGCAGGAATGGCCGTTTTGGAAGTATTGGAATCAGAAAACCTTCAAAAGAATGCCCTTCTCTTGGGCAACCGTCTAATTGAAGAGCTTAAATCAATTCCTCACATTACTGAGGTCAGAGGAAGAGGGCTTATGATTGGAATTGACTTAGACAGAGAGGCAGGGCCAATTCGTTCCGAATTAGTTTCCAAATACAAAATATTCACGGGATCCGCTTCAAAAAAACAAACTATTCGGCTTCTTCCACCCTTGTCAGTTGAATGGAATCAATTAAATTCGTTTATAACCGCTTTAAAAGAACTATTGGCCTAATAGGCTAACCCAAAGATGAAACAGTTCACGCAATTTGAATCCCGGGAATTGGGACAGGAATTAATTGATTTGGGGCTTGAATATAAATTCAATCCTAGACTTGATATTCAAAAAGGCCAGGGAAAAAGAATTGGTTGCATTTTTTTAAACCCATCTCTAAGAACGCGTGTCAGTACTCAAATTGCAGCGCAAAATCTGGGAATGGAGGCAATTGTGCTCAACATGGATAAGGAAGGCTGGGCATTGGAAATGCAGGATGGAGCTATCATGAATAAAGGAACTGTTGAGCATATCAAAGATGCGGCTGGAGTATTGGGAAGCTTTTTTGATATTTTGGCGGTTCGTGCCTTTCCTACTCTAACCCAAAAGCATGAGGATTTAAGTGATTTTGTAATTAACCAATTTATCAAATACGCTGGTATTCCAGTAGTCAGTTTGGAATCAGCCATTCGACATCCTTTGCAAAGCTTGGCTGACATGATCACGATGCAGGAATATCAAGTAGAAAATTACAAACCTAAGGTAGTCTTAACCTGGGCTCCACATATAAAAGCCATTCCTCATGCTGTTGCAAATAGCTTTGCAGAATGGTCAATTGGAATGGGCTATGATTTGACCATTACGCATCCAGAAGGATATGAGTTGGACGAGCGTTTCACAAAAGGAGCAAGTTTAGAATATGATCAAAGTAAAGCATTAAAAGATGCTGATTTTGTGTATGTTAAGAACTGGTCATCATTTAATGATTATGGAAAAATCCATACTACTGATCCGAGCTGGATGTTAACCCAAAAGCACATGGAGATTGCACCAAATGCCAAGGTCATGCACTGCCTTCCAGTTCGGAGAAATCTGGAGTTATCAGATGAAATTTTAGAAAGTGATCGCTCCTTAGTTCAAGCCCAAGCCAAAAATAGAATCTTTGCTGCTCAAGCAGTTTTGAGCAAAATATTAGAATGATCAACTAGGTCCCAGCCTATGAAAATTTCCGTAATAAAAATCGGAGGAAATGTCATTGACGATCCAGAAAAACTGGAAGAATTTCTCCAACAGTTCGCCAAATTTCCAGGATATAAAATTTTGGTACATGGTGGTGGAGTAATGGCTTCTCGTTTTGGTGAATCTCTTGGAGTCATGCCAGAAATGGTAGATGGAAGGAGAATTACTGATAAGGAC
>JABXHZ010000375.1 GCA_013373335.1 Cyclobacteriaceae bacterium
ATTCACGGCCACTCTTGGGGTGGTTATCAAACTTCCTTCTTGATCACTCAAACCGATATGTTTAAGGCTGCGGCCGCAGGCGCGCCTTTGACCAATATGATTTCCATGTACGATTTGATTTACTGGAATTCGGGTGGTGGAAACATGTCTATCTTCGAAGCTTCACAAGGTAGATTCCGAGGTGGACCTTGGGAAAACTGGGAAGCTTATGAGCGAAATAGCCCTGTTTATCATGTCAAAAATGTTAAAACCCCACTGTTAATGCTTCATAACGACAAAGACGGTGCAGTAGACTTTACTCAAGGTATTGAATATTACTCCGCCTTAAGAAGGTTGAAAAAACCAGTGGTATTGGTTCAATACAAAGGTGAAAACCACGGTTTAAGTAAGCTGGAAAATCGTAAGGACTACAGTGTTCGAATGATGGAGTTTTTCAACCACCATTTGAAAGGTGAAGCTGCTCCGGATTGGTTGGATAAGGGCGTGGAATTACTCAATTTGGATGATCACCTGAAGGAACGTGTCTTCTAAATTGAAATAAGAAAACTAAAAAATCCCCTGATATGGAATCAGGGGATTTTTTTTGAGTCTTTACCTTCTAATTACTGATATTCAGGTAAGTATAGCCTTGTTGGTCCAAGGTAACAAAGGAAAATTTTGCTGAAATTGCAGGATGAACCAAGTCAGAGATGTCTTCTTCCTTTATGTTCAAAAATCCCATACTTTGGCCACAAACATAAAACTTCACTCCTACCTCATGTAGAAGTTTAATCGCTTCTAAATTTGGATTGGGTTTCCCGTATTTTTCCTGGTATTCCTGATCATTCAAAATAGCCTGAACCAAGCCTCCATGGATGACCGCAGCGATTTGGAGTTTTTCGGCGGGTACACCCGTCGCTATACCTAGATTGTAGGTTCTTGCAACTTCCAAAAAAGTCTGATGAATAGCAGTTGTATCCCGAATTCTTCCATATAAATCCAACACAACCTTGTAATCCAAGGTAGAATCATACATCAAAGCCGGATCCTGAATAGGCATTACTCCTACAAAGGGATGAAAATCCAAAACAGGATAAGTAATATGATCTTTGATATGTGCTGGAACTTCTTCCTGAGCAAGTACCTTCAGAGAAAAACTCAGGAAAATCAGCATGAATGCTAAGCCTATCTTTTTCATAAAATTTTGATTATAAGCAATTATTAAAAGGTAGATATAAATTTTGAAAATCAAACATTCCCTCTTAACCTTTAAAATCGCTTACTACCATTAGTAAAAAATGGGGTTCATATTTTTTGAGCTTCTATTACCTTTTTATTTCAAGCAAGCTGACCCTTGCTAGACCAGCCTATAAACCTATGTTGACCAGCCCATATCTCATTCGACCGGCCTTGGTTGGATGTTTGCTATTCTTTTCGCTTAGTTTTTCTGTTTTCTCGCAAGGAAAATTACGCGGAACAGTACAGGAGCTAAATTCCAAACAGGCTCTTTCCTTTGCCTCCGTAGCCGTTTATTCCCCAACAGATAGCCTAATTGGAGGTGGGATCACCGAAGAAAACGGGAGTTTTTCAATCGACCTTCCCTTAGGTAAGTTTTATACCCTTATCGAATTTATGGGCTTTGAGCCATTCAAAAGTGATGTTTTCGAACTTACCCGATCATCCAGTCAAAAAGATTTGGGCATTATTTTATTGAAGTCATCTGCAGAAGATTTAGACGAGGTCGTGGTGCAGGGAGAAAAAACCCTCATGGAACTATCCCTGGATAAGCGAATCTTTAATATCGGAAAAGACCTCGCCAATGCCGGTGGTACGGCTACGGATATCTTAATGAATCTCCCCTCCGTGGCCGTTGATCCTGAAGGAAATGTTCGATTG
This sequence comes from Cyclobacteriaceae bacterium, assembly GCA_013373335.1. Classification (GTDB taxonomy): domain Bacteria; phylum Bacteroidota; class Bacteroidia; order Cytophagales; family Cyclobacteriaceae; genus Algoriphagus. The sequence continues at coordinate 1,876 of JABXHZ010000375.1, forward strand.
AGAGGTTCATCGAATGTGCGGATTTTAATCGATGGGAAACCTTCAGGATTAGTAAGTTTCAAAGGCTCCTCCGGCTTACGTCAGCTTCCTGCTAATCTCGTCGAACGGGTGGAAGTCATTACTAATCCTTCTGCACGCTATGAAGCTGAAGGAATGGCCGGAGTGATCAACATTATTTTAAAAAAAGATAACAAGCAAGGATTCAACGGATCCTTTGAGGTAATTGTAGGTACGCCACTTAATCTTGGATTCTCCACCAATTTGAATTATCGAAAAAATCGAATTAACTGGTTTATCAACTATGGCTTTGCACGTCGCTATCAGCCTTATGTCAGTGAACAGTACCAAGAGGTCTATGAAAATGGGAATACCTTGATTCTGAACCAGGCGAATTCCGGTGAACTTCGAGGCTGGAACAATAACATCCGTGGCGGTTTGGATTATTTTTTTTCTGAACAAAGCGTTTTGACCATGTCTTACCTTTGGCGTAGAACGGACGGAAGAAGAATCACTGATATCCGTTACGACGATTACTTAAACTCTCTGGATAATTTCCTAGGCTATTCCTTACGAAGACAGGACGAAAAGGAAAAAGAACCCAATTCAGAGATTGCAGTGAATTACAAGCGAAGTTTTGCGGAAAAAGGCCATGAACTGACAGCTACTTTTACCTATTTAAACTATTGGGAAAATTCAGATCAGCTATTTACCGAGTTCCGCTTTGATGCAGAAGGACAGCCTGTTCCTGAGGAAGATTTGGTACAGACTTCTCTTAACGATGAATTTGAAAACCAATACCTCTTTCAGCTCGATTATGTCAAGCCCCTTAGTTCGGAAGGTAAAATCGAAACCGGGGTTCGTACCAGTTTTCGGGAAATGGAAAATGACTTCATCGTTTCCCAGAAAAATGAAAGCGGGAATTTGGTTCCTTTACCCGGACTAGACAATATTTTCCTCTACAATGAGAATATTCTTGCTGCCTATGGAATCATTGGGAACAAAACCGGAAACTGGAGCTATCAAGCGGGTCTACGTGCAGAACATACCGATGTCGAAACCATCCTCGCAGAGACCAATGAGCGCAACCCGAGAAAATACACCAATCTCTTCCCAAGTGCTCATTTGACTTACAATATCTCCGAGGAGAACGCCTTTCAGCTCAGCTATTCCCGGAGGGTCCGACGACCAGTTTATAATGATTTGAGCCCCTATGTCACCTTTTCTGATCAGCGAAATTTCTTCAGCGGCAATCCGGACCTGGATCCTGAATTCACCGACGCCTTCGAATTGGGACATATCAAATACTTTGACAAAGGGACGCTGTTTTCAACCGCATATTTTAGAAATACAGTAGATAAAATCGAGCGAATACGAACTGTCAATGAAGAAGGTTTTGCGACTACTTTGCCATACAATCTCAATGGGGAAAAATCCTTCGGCTTGGAGTTTAGTGCGGATTATAGACCCACAGATTGGTGGAAACTGGATCTGAACTTAAATTTCTTCCATGCAGATATCGATGGTAGTAATATCCAAGCTGATTTTCAGGCAAAAACAACTTCTTTCTTAGCAAGGCAAACTTCGCGATTTACTGTAGAAGGGGGCTGGGATTTACAGCTTCGAACGAATTATGATGCTCGACAGAAAACCGCTCAAGGGGTTCGAAAAGGAATTTTCTTCCTAGATATTTCTGCAAGTAAGCAAATTATGCAAGATAGAGGGCGGTTGATCTTGACGGTAAATGACATCTTCAATTCCAGGAGAAATCGATTCATTACCGAAGGAGAGAACTTCTTTACCGAAGGAGATTCCCAATTTATCCGAAGGCAGATTAATTTGACCTTCTCTTTCCGAGTCAAACAATAATCCATCTATACATCCTTTGCTATAAAAGTCACACTAGTTGGCCGTCAAAAATTTTAAATTTGAGGGCTTTATCTCCATGACTCGATCACTTACCCTATTATTGCTCTTCTTTAGTCTTTTGTTCGTTTTTGAAGCAAAAGCTCAAAAAATCAACGATTCTTACCGCTTGCAAATCAGAAAGGCAAGTTCGGAAATCATTATCGACGGAATTCTTGACGAACAAGCTTGGCTAGAAGCCGAAGTAGCCACTGACTTTTTCATGATTACCCCCATGGATACAAGTTTTGCTCAGGTCAAAACTGATGTCCGAATGACTTACGACGATCAGCACTTGTACCTGATCGTGGTCAATCACCATGCAGTAGAAGGTCCTTACATGGTGGAGTCCTTGCGAAGGGATTTCAGCTTTGGAAAAAACGACAACTTCCTCCTATTCATGGACCCTTTTGATGATCAGACCAATGGTTTTTCTTTCGGAGCAAATGCGGCAGGTGCGCAGTGGGACGGCATCATGTACAATGGTGGAAGCGTGGATTTAAGTTGGGATAACAAATGGACTTCTAAAGTTCGTAACTACGAAGACAAATGGATTTTTGAAGCCGCCATCCCTTTCAAATCCATCCGATACAAAAAAGGCATCAAAGAGTGGGGAGTGAATTTTTCCCGCCTCGATTTGAAAACTACCGAAAAGTCCGGTTGGGCCCCTGTTCCCAGGCAGTTCCCCTCAGCATCTTTAGCCTACACAGGGATTCTTGTATGGGATAATCCTCCACCGGATCCCGGTGCAAATATTTCGGTCATTCCCTATGTCTTGGGGGGAGTTTCCAAAGATTTTGAGAATAACGGAGAAACCTCATATAGAAGGGAAATTGGGATGGATGCCAAAATATCTCTGACTTCTTCCCTGAATTTGGACCTTACTGTCAATCCGGATTTTTCCCAAGTGGAAGTAGACCGGCAGGTGACCAATTTGGATCGATTTGAATTATTCTTTCCGGAAAGACGCCAATTCTTTCTGGAAAACGGAGACCTCTTCGCCAACTTTGGCTATAGCACCATTCGTCCTTTCTTTTCCAGAAGAATAGGACTGAATGCTCCCATTCAATTTGGGGCTCGCCTAAGTGGAAAAATCAACAAAGACTGGCGTATTGGTGCTATGAATATGCAGACTGGTGAGGTAGGTGAAGAAGGGCTACCTTCGCAGAATTTCACAGTGATGGCCTTACAACGGCAAGTCGGGGCAAGGAGTAATGTCACGGGAATTTTCATCAATAAACAATCCTTAAACTACAATCCTGATCC
>JABXHZ010000148.1 GCA_013373335.1 Cyclobacteriaceae bacterium
GAAAATGCCTATAAAGATGGTGCTGAAATAAAAGATTTAATAGGACTGATAGACCATTTAGACATTAAAACCTATGCAGCTATTGGCTATTCAAGGGGTTCTATTGTACTAGCAAATTTACTTACTAAGGATAACCGAGTTACTAAAGCTGTTTTTGGGGGAATGGGTATTGGATTCACTGATCCTAATTGGTACAGAAGAATCCAATTTAGAGATGTTTTTTCTGGTAGGACTGAGCCAAATGAAATGACTAGAGAAGCTGTAGAATTCGCAAAAGATCTCGATGTGAACTTTAAAATAATGGGCCATTTACAGGACTATCAACCTGAAACATCAATTGAGGAACTCAATAATATAAATGTAGAGACTTTGGTAATTTGTGGAGATGTAGATTTAGACAATGGTAATCCAAAAGAATTACAAGAACAATTACCCAAAAGTAGATTGAGCATCGTTAGTGGAGACCATATGAGTACACCTTTTTCAAAGGAATTCGCGGAATCGATTATTGAATTTCTTAATGAAAAATAATAGTGGCTAACAATGGCTAAAAGCAATAGCTTGGGTTCTGGATTGAATGAGAAAGGTTTTTTGGGCTTATTTGCTATCTTAGTTGAATAAAAACAAGGCTGTTTTGCGCGCTACTGCATATAGCCGAGCCGTTGGCAAACATTTTAAACAAAAAGTATAAACTGTAAACATTGAAGAACATGAGAAATTTATCATTTTTCTTAATAGCCTTCCTTTCATTTACAATGGCTATTGCACAAAACAACAAAAAACCAAATATCCTTATCATTTGGGGTGATGACGTTGGGATGTGGAATATTAGTGCTTACCACCGCGGTATGATGGGAGGTACAACCCCAAATATCGACCGTATAGCCGATCAAGGTATGATTTTTATGGATCATTACGGACAAGCGTCTTGTACAGCTGGTCGTGCCGCTTTTATTACAGGGCAATATCCTATGAGAACGGGTTTAAGTACCGTCGGTTTACCAGGAGCACCACAGGGATTACAAGCAAAAGACCCAACAATTGCCGAATTGTTGAAGCCTATGGGATATGCTACAGGACAGTTTGGTAAAAACCACTTAGGAGATCGTGATGAATTTTTACCAACAGCTCACGGATTTGACGAATTTTTCGGGATTTTATATCATTTAAATGCTGGAGAATATCCTGAGCAATACGATTTTCCCAAAGATGAAAAATTTGTTATCGAGAATAATCTAGCAGAACGAGGTGTTATTCATTCCATCGCTAAAGCTAATGGTGAACAAGAAGTTAAAGACTTGGGACCTTGGGGAAAAGAGCGTCAAAGAAACTTAGACCAAGAAGTTCTAGAGCAATCAAAACGCTTTATAAAAGAAGCTGTAAATGATGATAAACCATTTTTTGTCTGGCATAATATGACGCGCATGCACTATCGTACCAACCTAAACGAGCATTACGATGGAATTACAGGATACGGTTTGTATGCCGATGGCATGAAAGAATTAGACGATGATGTTGGGGAATTATTGGATTTATTAGAAGAATTAGGAGTAGATGAAAATACAATTGTAATGTTCTCAACTGACAACGGAGCAGCCTCTAACAGCTGGCCAGATGGAGGTAACCAACCTTTCCATGGCGAAAAAGGTGTAGGTGGATGGGAAGGTGGTTTCAGAGTACCTATGGTTGTAAAATGGGATGGTCATATCCCTGCAGGTTCTACGACAGGAGAGTTTATGACTATGGAAGATTGGATGCCTACCCTATTATCACTACTTGGCGAGAAAACATTGGTTGAGGATTTGAAAAAGGGAAGATCTTTTGGTGGCAAAAACTACAAGGTACATTTAGATGGATATGACCAAAGTGACCTGATTTTAAATAATGGAAAAACCAAACGTAAAGAATTTTTCTATTTTACTGAAACGACCCTACATGGTATGCGTTATGGGGACTGGAAAGTGTTGTTTAGAGATCAGGAAAAATGGTTCCGTTCGCCACAAACCCTTTTAAGTACACCTATCATAATTAACTTAAAATTAGATCCGTTTGAGCGTTTTACTAAAGCGCGTGGTTACGATGAATGGGCTGAAAACAGAAGCTGGGTACTAGGACAAGTAGGAGGACATATTAGTGAATTTCTTAAAACCTTTAAAGAATTCCCACCAAGCCAAGAAAGTTTCTCGGTTCAGTTAGATGATTTTGGAGCTTTATTGAAAAAAGTAAATAACTAGTAAGCAAACTAAAGAAGTTAAATATAAAGCAATCAATAAAAGAACTCCACAAGTTTGATTTAACTATCATCTTGTGGAGTTTTGATTTAATAGGATAAAAACGCTTGCCAACATTTTGTATAATTAATGGCAGGGCAAGTACTAAATATCAAGATTTGTAGCCCTCTTTAACTGCATAGCGGTTTGATAGTAAAAAACCACACTTTCTGCCACTATTTATACAATTTACGGTTGGAGGTAATTAAGGGGAATGATTAAAACTGATAATTTCGATAAAGTTGAAGTTTCTTCTCAAGAAGAACTTAGGGCATGGCTGATGAAAAATCATCGTCAACCTGAAAGTGTTTGGCTAGTAACATTTAAGAAAAGTGAAACAGGCAAGTACGTTTCGAGATGGGAAGTGCTGGATGAGTTGATATGTTTTGGATGGATTGATGGTATTCGGCGAAAGCTAGATGATAAAAGAACTATGCAATTAATATCAAAACGGAAAGTTGAACATTGGGCGAGAACATATAAAGAAAGAGCTTCAAAACTTATAGATGAAGGGAAAATGCACGAATCAGGTTTGAAAGCCATTGAAGCCTCAAAATCAAATGGACTTTGGAACTTTATGGATGACGTAGATAATTTGATTATTCCTAAAGACTTATCTGATGAGCTCTCAAAATATGATGGCGCGGTAGATTATTTCGATTCTATAAATGACTCAAGCAAGAGATTTGTACTGCGATGGGTCAAACTTGCAAAGACAGAAAAAACAAGAAAAAATAGAATTAATAAACTGGCGCAGCTTTCTGCTAAAGGCGAAAAACTACCTGGAAGTTAATGATAAAAAACTACCGCCAACAAAGTGCTCATCGGCCATAGCGGCTAAACGCCGCCAAGCCGCAGGTGCCAAACGCTGGAGCAAATGGACCGATAAACTCCTGCCCTACCGTTAGCCTATGGAATCAAGCAAAAAAGAATAATCCCAATTAAAAAGATTCTGTTTTCGATCTCCATTAAATTCACCTCCCACAAATCTCCTTATAAGCACAGTACTTACATTTTTCCTCGTCCTCTGTTTGATCAAATGGGACTTCCTTATTGAGGATCTCACCAAGCATTACCGATAAACCTGACACAAACTCTTCTTCAACTTCCCGGTAGTCATGAATTTCCTGCCCATTCATCTGAAGAAATGGATTGAATTCGGGGTTGTAAATTTCCCGAATATTGAAAATCCCTGGTTTCAGGGGCTTTCGATTTTCCGGATGCTCAAATTGATAGAAATAAGCATACAAAAGGGTCTGCATGGCTGCCTTATTTCGCTTCTTCTCATCTCGGTCAAATAGAGAGGCGATGGACAGCACTTTCTTATCGTCTTTACCGGTCTTGTAGTCAATCAATCGTACAACTCCATCCTTCAGATCAACGCGGTCTATGACTCCCTGAAGGGCGAAATGGACTGTCCCATCTTTCGTTTCTACAGGAATACTTGCCGGGACATTTTTCTCAACACCCAAAATCGTGAATTCCCCATTCTCCTGATCGTAATCCAAAATGGCTTCCAGGTATTTGAC
>JABXHZ010000007.1 GCA_013373335.1 Cyclobacteriaceae bacterium
ACTTCACCTGTTTCTGATTTATCCAAAAATAGATTGGATTTGAGTGGCTGGAAATTTAGCATTGATCCACGGGAAGACTGGAAACAAATCTACACGGATGCTTGGCGAATGGAGCGGGATTACTTCTACGATGCAGGCATGCACGGGGTAGATTGGGACAAAATGCATGAAAAGTATCTGCCTTTGGTGGATCGGGTGACTACCCGAAATGAGCTTTCAGATGTGATCGGAGAGCTAATTGGAGAATTGTCTGTATTGCACACATCGGTGCGTGGAGGGGATACTCGAGACGGAGATGATAATATTCAGTTTGGAATGCTGGGCGGGCTTTTCTCCAAAACCAATCAAGGCTACAAAATCGATTACATTTTCCAAAGCGACCCGGATTATCCTGATGAGAAATCACCTTTAAGCCATCCCGCTTTTGGAATTCAGGAAGGTGATGTGATCACACATATTGACGGCACCTCTGTGTTGGAAGTAGAGGATATGCAGGTGCTGTTGCGAGATAAAGCCGGAAAGCAAGTTCGGATTTCAGTGGCTGGAAAAGGAGACTTTATCCTGAAACCAATGAGTTCAGGCCAAGAAAGCAACCTGCGTTACAATGATTGGGAATATACCCGAAGATTGGAGACAGAAGCTAAATCTGACGGAGAAATTGGATATGTACATTTGCGAGCCATGACATCCGGTGATATCGGACAATGGTACCGGGATTTTTATCCTCAGTTTAAGAAAAAGGGATTGGTCATCGATGTGCGACACAATAGAGGAGGGAATATCGATTCCTTTATTTTAGAAAAGTTGATGAGAGAGGCTTTCTTCTATTGGAAAAGCCGAACCGGGGAGCCTTATTGGAACATGAATTATGCTTATCGTGGACATTTGGTTCTACTTGTGGATGAGTTTACTGCTTCGGATGGAGAAGCTTTTGCTGAAGGATTTCGAAGATTGGGTTTGGGTAAAGCAATCGGTGCCAGAACCTGGGGAGGCGAAGTTTGGCTTTCCGGCGTGAATACCCTTTCGGATAATGGGATTGCTCGGGCGCCGATGAATGGGGTCTATGGCGAAACCGAAAATGGCGTAGAATGGCTGATCGAAGGAGTTGGTTTTATCCCAGATATCGAAGTGATTAATCTGCCTAAAGCTACTTTCGAAGGAAAAGATGCTCAGCTGGATGCAGCGATTGAGCACTTGAAGGAGCTAATCAAAAAGGACCCTAGAGAAGTTCCAGCCCCTCCGGCCTATCCGGATCTGAGTTTTAAGAATGGGAAGAACTAATCGGTAGCATTAGCTTTTATTCTAAAAGTTTAAAAATCAAAAAGACCAGCTAATCGCTTCAAGTTTGAAGGGTTGCTGGTCTTCTTTAGTTTAAAAAGGCTATATTTTTTTCTTATTCCAACATGCCCCGAAGTACTTTCCTTGCCTCCTCAAATCGATTCATCATACGATTCATCTCAATTTCGCCGTAAGCTTGTCGAGCGATTTTTTCAGAGGCATCAATAGCCCTAATAAGGTCCGCAGCTGCGGCTTTCCTTGAGTTGGGGTCTGTACTGCCAATGGATTCTATCCAGATTGGAGAACTGTGCGCAAATGGTCTCGCATGCATGCTTGGCCAGGAATCTTCTCTTTGTTCGCTCGCATAGGCACGTATGGCTACCCAGCCACCCTTGGGAAGTGTCACTTTTCCTTGATAATTTTTGGTTTCACCAGCTTGGATTCCATCCAGCTTTTCTACAATCTCACCGTTTACAATTAACTCTACTACATCAATATCACTGGTGCTAGCCAAGGTAGCGAACCATTCCTGTTTGCCGCTCGAAACTACATCGCCAGGTTTGGCATTTTCGCCCACTTGAAAAAGTAAGGCAGGGCCAGTGGTAACAAATCCTTTTCCGGCCATTGCTGCTTCTAAAACGGATTTTGCACTTAGCTCTGATCCTTCTAATCGAACATAATTCCGACCTGTTCCCACGGCCATTGTACGATGAAAATCCACCCACATATCAGTGCCTGACATGGCAGCTACAGGACGGCCGATATTGAGCAGGCGATACCAAACATGACTATTTCCCAGCGGACTTGTCCAGGCGCAGACCATTTCGAAGCCTATTCGCTCGGCCAATACCGCATCAGAAATAAGCTCAATAGGAATGGGGCCATTTTCGAGTTGCTCAAAAGGATCGGAGTCAATCTCTATGGGATGTACATAAGTAGTGAAAGCATTATTTTGATCAGCAAAATCAACAACCTCCCCGTTGCTTCGATCGGGATCTCCGAGTTTGGGATTAGTGGGTCCCCAAAACCAAGGGGCATAAGCTTTATTTGTTCCCATTAAACTGACATGCCCATGAAAGTGGGAGCGAACTTCCTGCCCTTGAGTGACAATTCGTCCATTCTTTTCGGTTTCCTTTCCAATCATAGAAGCGTCAATTCTCCGCTCCCAACGATTCCAGGACATGGGTGCAACAAGATCCAGATCTTCTCCCTCTAAAGCTTGTAGTGCATCCTGATGAGTCGCCCGATAATGGCCGTCTCCATTCAGGTGAACGTGGTGATCTGCCGATGCATATCCTGAAGCCTTGGCATCCCAAATCGGGTTAATGGTTAGCATGACTTCAGCAGATTGCCCTTCTCGAACTTGAACACTTGATTGAGCCATGGGTGTCATTGGACCTCGAACAGCGGTAATCTGATAATTTCCGGTTGGTAGTGAAAAACTTGATTTTCCTTGCAGATAAAAATAGTGTCGACCTGTTTGTGGGTCTACATAAGTAGCATTTTCATGCGATGCTACCGGAAAGCCATCTTCTCGCAATATGGAAACTCGTACTGTGATCGGCTGCCCAGAATCATCGACAACTTTCACATTCAGCAATCCGCTTGCTTCTCCCAAGTCCCAGTTCTGAATTTTCACTTCCGTGGCTTCTCCTCCATAGGTAGGGACTTGCATCAGGCGAAATTGTCGTTTTTCATCCAACTCGACGAAATAAATCATTTCTCCATCAGCACTGAAGGCCGGAGTAAGGGCAAAAGGATTTCCATCGGTAAGCCTGTGCTTCACCCGAGGATCATCCAGATCCATAGTCCAAAGGTGATAGTCATTATCAAAAGGTGCACTGTAAACGATCAGGCGCTGAGAGGGATGAGTATCTGCAGTCAAATGGTAAGTGAGCGTCTGCGCGAGGGCAATAGAATCGGTGTTATTTTGAAAGTTTCTTATTCGTAGTACCCGGTGGGCTCCGCTCCCATGAAGGTACATCAGGCTTTCTCCATCGTTTAGCCTTCGGGAATTTCGTTCTACTTGGCGAAGATCAGTTAGTGGCTCATCCGTGCCAGAAGAAAGGTGATATCGGCGGAGATTGAGCGAACCGGTTTTGCCTGATGTATAATAAATCCATTCGCCATCCGCGGAAAATTCAGGATCCAGTTCAATGGTTTCAGTATCAATTCTTTTCTCCTCTCCACTTGCCAAATCCCGAACAATGATGGCTGTATTTTTTCCTTCATCTCTTACAAAAGTCAGTTTTTTCCCATCTGGCGACCATCTTGGGCGGGAGTCGATAGCCGAGCCTTTCGTTAATCGAATGGCTGTTCCAGTTTGCAGATTTAGATTCCATATCCAGCCTCTGGCAGTAAAAGCCACATGTATTCCATCGGGAGCAGGAGCTGGGTCGGTAGGACCATACGAGAGGATGGGAAGCTCATGCTGTTCTAGGTAAACATGATGTCCAAAGTCATTAAGTTTGGCGTAGCGGTTAACCCATTGTGCTGATGCTGAACCTGTAAAAAGGAGTAGGGCAAAAACTGAAATTGCCAGGAGGGAAAGGATATTTCTTTTGTTTCTCATTTTCTATTGGGATTGCTTGTTTGAAGGGAATATTGCATTCAAGTGAAGGAGAGAGTGGTGGTGCTAACCCTTTGCCATAATTCCTCCGTCAATGGTATAGACACTTCCGGTTATCCAGGAAGTTTCATCGGAAGCAAGAAAAAGCACGAGATTAGCAATGTCTTCAGGTGTTCCCAATCGTTGGATCAAGGTGTTTTTTCCTGCATTTTCTACCGCTTTGGCAGGATCGGGGAAGGCAGCGGCTGACTCATGAATCAATGGCGTGTCGACAGGACCCGGACAAATACAATTAATTCGAATAGTTGGGCCATAGTCCACCGCAGCTTGCTTGGAAAGAGCAACCAAACCTGCTTTGGATGCACAATAGGCGGGATGATTGGGGAAGGATTTGAAAGCTGCAATCGAGGAATTTATGATGACTGATGCGCTTGGGCGTTTTTGTAATTCAGGAAGAGCTGCTTTAAGCAGATAAAAAACTGAATTCAAATTGACGTTTATGGTTTGAAGCCAGTTCTCGATGCTCAAAGAAGTGATAGCCCCAAGCCCTAAGGTTCCCGCATTTGCAGAAATACCATCTAATTGACCAAATTTTTCAATAGCCAATTCCACCAGCTTTTGATTGTAGGAGGGATCACTCACATCTCCCTTTAGAAAGAAAGATTGGGACCCAAGTTTACTTTCTAATTCGGCTCCAGCTTTTTCATTTCTTCCACTCAAAATCAGATTAGCCCCTTCTCTTCCGAAGGCTAAGGCAATGGCTTTTCCCATTCCACTTGTGGCTCCTGTTACGAGGAAGGTTTTATTTTGAAATTTCATGACAGGTTATCTTATCCGATCTTTCCATCTCCATCGAGATCCTTTCCGCTATGTTCTTCCAGTATTTGAAGGGTTTTGATCAGTAACTCCTGCGTTTTTCGCAATTCATGTTCTAATTGGGCTACTCGAGCTTCCAAAGAAGCTGCCCGCGAACTGTGTTCAGAGATTTGACTTTGTTGAATAAGGTTCCAGAATAGTCCCATGGATTGTTTTTAATTGGTAATAATTAAAGAAAAGAATTTTGAAGGTGAATTGCTAAAAGTCTTGGTCTTTAGAAATGGAAATACCTTCTCAGCTTTTAAAGCTTTCCCTTGACAAACTCCATCAACTCGATCAATTCTCCGTCAGGTCCAGAAATAAAGGTATTTTTTACAATGACAGACTGACTTTTGATTGTTCGAACTTCTCGGACCTTTTTTGCACCTGCTAATTCTGCTTTTGCTAGGGCCTCATCTAAATTTTTTACAGTAACTCCCATGTGTTGATAGTAGATGTCATTTTCTATGGAGTCCGGGAAGCTTTGCTCAGAAAGCTCTAAAACAAAATTACTTTCGGGGAATTTCATCATCACGAGATCGAAGTATGCTGTTTCTGTTTCGCCCTTTTCAGATGTGATTTGTACCTCCCCGATGCGTTTATGGACCTTCATCCCCAAGGCCTGTTCATAGAAATTTACAGTTTTTTCCATATCCGATACATAGAGCATCACATGGTTAAAGTCTTCTATCGGTTCTTTCTCGGAGGGATTGGCACAAAAAGTACAGGTGAACAAAAGGAATAAAAGGCTAATGGTGTTTTTGGTTGAATGAAAAATTCTCATGGTTTTGGTTTTTAATGGGGTTACTTCTTTATCGAAAAATTCCTAAAGCCCTGTTCTATGTTTTCTTTATACATCTGAATCCTTGAATCACCATTTTTTGAAATCCCATGGCTTTGAAGGATCTCCAGCAAGAATTAAGGATCTATTTGTCAAATTCTTCCAGGGATTCATCTATAAGCGACTCAATTTGACCAATTAGTTGAAGTACATCATTTGCTG
>JABXHZ010000424.1 GCA_013373335.1 Cyclobacteriaceae bacterium
GAACTGATGCCATGCTTGAAGGAATTCTCCAAAAAAGGCAATAGCAGCATAGGAGCGATTATGTGGTGATCTTCGGCTTCGTCCAAGTGAATATTGAGTTTAACCTTATCGGTCAATCGCATTTTCATGAGCTCAATGTAGTCTCGGATGAAATCAACTTCCTTACTCAAAAGTGTGGTTTCCTTCTGGTTTTCATACAACACATAGCGCATCATTCTGGAAAGCTTTAATAAAGCTTCTTGCGCTTTTTTGACATCTAGATTCGTCAGCGAGTAGATGTTATTAAGCGTGTTGAAAAAGAAATGAGGGTTGATTTGTGCTTTCAGATAAGATAGTTCAGTCTTGATTCGCTGCTTTTCGAGTTCTTGTCTATGCTCCTCATCTTTTTGCCACTTCTGTACCAAGGCAAGAGAAGTACTTAACCCAACCGAGAGTAAATACAGCATAACCTGGAAAACATCTCCCGGGATCCATCTTCTTTTCGGATCAAAAGGTCGGTCAGGGCTGAAGGTTTCATGCATCCGAAGTGGATACTGAATGAGTTGTTCAAAGGACACGATGATATAATAAAACAAAATACCACCGATGATTGCCATCAAAAGGTAGGTGTAGGTTTTGCCTTTTAATAATACTCTGGGAACGACAAAGGACTGATTGGTGTAAAAGATGAATAGGAGTAACAACACCAAAAAGGCTTGCTTCCACCAATATTCATTGGGAAGATCGATTTCTCCCATTCTCCAAGAGAGTGGAGAGAGTAGGAGCAAAACCACTCCAAGCATTAACCAGCCCAAAATATGGACGAGTATGGATATGTTTTTTCTGGGGGTGATGAGCTGCATAGCCTTGATTTTCAATGCAAACTAAGATAAAGATTTGCCAATAAGAAGGGGAAATCTACCAATCCTGCCTTTTTGCCGTTGTAGACTGATTTTTAACCGATGAATTCGATTTTTATCGGGTTTAAGCTTTTTATCTGCTCAAATTAAGGGTTTGTCGATAAGTCTGGGGTCTTGGTCTATTGCTTGGATTTATGTGAAACAAAGCCTGTTGCTTTGTGGTATTGAATAGCAGTACGCCCATTATTTGAAGATTAAACCATGAAAAAATTACTCAATCTTATTATTGTATTTCTTTTCGCTGCAGGATCTTTCTCAGTTTTTGCACAGCAAACCGAAAAGGAGCCTGCCCGAATTTTCGGAGTAGCGAAAGATGCCAAATCCGGGGAACCCGTAGGATATGCAACCGCGGCCTTATATAAAAAAGGTGCCGATGTAAGCCTAGCGGGAGCAGTAGCTGACGGAGATGGGAAATTTTTTATCACCGGTTTCGAACCTGGAGACTACACCCTTCAATTAACCTTCATTGGATTTGAAACCCTTGTTGTTGATGGAATAAAAGTTACTAGCCCATTAGGTGACATTAATTTAGGAGAATTGATGATGTCTGATGAGGGATTGGCTTTAGAAGAAGTGACAGTCCAAGGACAACGAGAGCTGATTGAAGAACGCGTTGACCGAACGATTTACAAAGCTGAAAATGATAAAACTGTCGCAGGTGGTGATGCTACCGATGTTTTGAGACGAGTGCCTATGCTATCAGTGGATTTGGATGGAAACGTCTCTATGCGTGGAAGTAGTAATATCACAGTTTTAATTGACAATCGTCCATCTGCTATAGCAGCAAGTAGTATTACTGATGCATTGCGTCAGATTCCTGCTGATGAAATCAAAGAAGTAGAAGTTATTACATCTCCATCAGCGAGATTTGATGCAGAGGGTACTTCCGGTGTGATCAACATTGTAACCAAGAAGAACAATCTGGAAGGAATGACTGTCAGCATCAACAGTGGAGCAGGACTTAGAGGCTCAAATCTGGGTCTAAATGGAGGCGCCAGAATCGGAAAATTCGGTTTCTCTTTGGGAGGTTTTGGACGAGCAGGCTACAATACTTTGGGTAGCTTCGATAACACACAAACCCTTTTGGGGGCTGACGGAGGTCAAACAGTAATTGCCCAGTCTGCTGATACCGAGCGAAATTTCATGTTTGGTCGATATAATTTCGGAATTGACTACGAGATCAATAAATACAATTTCTTGACTGGATCTGCGAATTTTGGAATTCGAAATTCTAGAAATTACCAAAATGACTTCTTGACCCAGACCTTTGTTGCTGGAGATTTGGTGAATTCAGCCTTGCGTCAAACGGACACAAAAGACAAGTCCAATTCAATTGATGTCAGCTTGAACTATACCCGAACATTTGAAAAGAAGGGGAAAGAAGTTAGTTTCTTGACTCTTTATAGCAGAAATAACCGGGAAAATTCATTTGTTAACTCACTCTTCAATGAGGATTTTCAAACCATTGATTCCCGATTGAGAAATGACAACCCGAGTCGAAACGAAGAATTTACAGCACAGCTGGATTTTGTGACTCCAATGGGTGCAGATGGTCAGCAAATTTTGGAATACGGTGCCAAAAATATTCTTAGAAAAGCATACTCTGACTTTGCATACTTCAGAGCTGAGGGTGTAGATGGAGACTATATTGAATTAGTTGATCCTTCTTTGAGTAATGAGTTTAGCTATGACCAAAATGTGTCAGCGGCCTATGTTTCTTATACCTTCAACTTCCTAAAGAATTATACCTTAAAGCCAGGTTTCCGCTATGAATACACCACCATCTCAGCGGATTTTGCGAATGAGTTGACAGTAGAGATTCCTTCTTACGGTTCTCTGATTCCTAGCTTGAATGCAAGTAGAAAGTTGAAAAATGGCAATATGATCAAGGCAGCCTACAATCGTCGATTGCAGCGACCTTCCTTGAGGTTTTTGAATCCAAATATTGAAGCTTCCAATCCACTCCAAGTGACCCAAGGTAATCCAGAATTGGATCCGGAATTCACTGATAACTTTGAGTTGGGTTACAGTACTTTCATCAAAGGAACCATGTTGAACTTCACTACATTCTACCGAAATACAACGGGTTCCATTCAGGCAGTTCGTTCCGTTCTTGATGATGATGTCATCTACACGACTTTTGAAAATATTGGACAAGAACAGGCGATTGGTACAAACATCTTCGCGAATGTTAATATCAACAATAAGTTTTCATTGAACGGAGGGATCGATTTGTTCTACACCATGTTAGATAATGGATTATCTGATCCACAGACTGCTGCTCAAAACGAAGGTTGGGTAGTCAGCGGACGTATGTTTGGGAACTACTCTCTTCCTAAAAACTGGCAGGTGCAACTATTTACCTTCGCAAGAGGGAAAAGAGTTCAGCTGCAGGGAACTAGCGGTGGTTTTGCTGCCTATGGGTTGAGTTTGAACAAGCAATTCCAGGAAAAAAGAGGAAGTATCGGATTTGGAGTTGAAAACTTCTTAGCCAAGGAATTTATCGTTCGAAATGAAACGATCACGCCAACGATCATTCAAAACAGTACAACTGCTTTGAGAAACATGAACTTCAAAATCAACTTCAGTTATCGAATTGGTAAAATGTCCATGAATGACCGAAATCGTCGTAGAAAATCTGTCAACAATGACGATCTAAAAGGTGGTGACGATGGTGGAATGAACGGGCAGATGAACGAAAATAGATAATTTGATAAGCAAACAAGATAAAAGGGAACTAGTTAATTCTTTGGGGCTAGTTCCCTATTTTATTACATATAGATAGATAGATTGGGTAACAAAAAACCCTGACTTGTTTGGTCAGGGCTTTTTTTTGAGGTATTTGTTTACTACTCTCTATAAGTAACTTTTTTGATAGCTGCTACCGTTCGGCTTACATTCGGAATTGTGGTTTCGATGTAGGTTGGTGCATAGCTTAAAGGAACGTCCATAGAATTAACCCGAACTACTGGGGCATCCAAATAATCAAAAGCATACCGCTGGAAGTGATAGGTCAATTCAGATGAAATGGCGGCCAAAGGATTGGCTTCTTCCACAATGACAGCTCGATTGGTTTTCTTAAGGGACTCTACACAGGTAGCGTAGTCAATGGGTCTTACTGTTCGAAGGTCAATCACTTCACATTCAATTCCTTCTTTAGCCATTTCCTCTGCAGCTTCTAGAGCTACTTTCATCATTTTTCCAAAGGAGATTAGTGTTACGTCCTTTCCTTTTCGTTTGATGTCAGCTACACCGATCGGTAGAAGGTATTCAGACTCTGGAACTTCCCCTTTGTCAGAATACATCAATTCGGACTCCATGAAAATTACCGGATCTGGGTCACGAATGGCGGCTTTTAAAAGTCCTTTTGCATCATAAGGATTGGAAGGAACGATTACTTTTAGTCCTGGAGTATTGGCAAACCAGTTTTCGAAATTGGAAGAGTGAGTAGCACCCAATTGACCGGCGTTACCGGTTGGGCCTCTAAACACGATTGGAACAGAATAAGCTCCGCCTGACATGGCATACATCTTGGCAGCTGAGTTGATGATTTGATCAATAGCAACCAAGGAAAAGTTGAAGGTCATGAATTCAATGATTGGCCGCAAGCCATTCATTGCCGCACCCACTCCCAAACCGGCAAAGCCTAACTCTGCGATTGGAGTATCATAAACACGGTCTGGCCCAAATTCATCCAGCATTCCCTGAGAAACCTTGTAGGCACCGTTATACTCGGCTACTTCTTCCCCCATCAAAAAGACATTGGGATCACGTCTCATTTCTTCAGACATGGCCTCTCTGAGGGCTTCTCGAAACTGTATTTCTCTCATTTTTTAACGTCAAAATTATGGCTCGTAAAAATAGGAAGGAATCCCTCAATTGCAAAAACCACTTAAGGGATTATCCTTGCTATTTTAACCCAGGTAAACCGTCTTAATGTTGACAAATTCCAAGATGCCCTCTTGACTAAGTTCTCTTCCGTACCCTGACTTTTTGATTCCTCCAAATGGAAGGTGGGGATTAGATGCAGTAAGCGCATTAATAAAAACGGCCCCGGTTTCGATTTTTTTGGCAAGCTTTTCAGCTCTTTTTAAATCCTGAGTCCAAAGGCTACCACCCAAACCAAACTCTGAATCATTTGCCAGCGAAATTGCTTCTTCTTCATTTTTTACTTTGAAAATAGAAGCTACAGGTCCAAACAACTCCTCTGAATATGCAGGTGCGTTTTTCGGAATATCTGTCAGAATGGTCGGCTCGAAGAAGGCCTTACCTTTTTCTGGTTTTTTACCTCCAAGAATGATTTTGGCTCCGGCTTTTACACTTTTTTCTACTTGCTCGAAAAGCTCAAAAGCCAAATCTTCTCGAGCCATACAAGCATAATCTGAATCAGAATCTTCAGGTTCTCCAAATTTCATGGATTGAATTTCTTGGGAGAATAGTTCGGTAAATTCCTCAAAAATGGATTCCTCCACAATAAAGCGCTTGGCGGCAATACAACTTTGCCCGAAATTGATCATACGTGCTTTGGCTGCGGTTTTTGCTGCTTTTCCTACATCTGCATCTGCCAAGATAATAAAGGGGTCACTTCCTCCTAATTCAAGTAGGGATTTTTTGATATGTTTCCCGGCGGAGGAAGCCACTGCTGATCCGGCTTTTTCACTTCCAGTCAAGGTGACTGCTTTTATTCTTGGATCAGCAATGATGCTGTTTGTTACTTTTGAATCAATCAATAAAGTTTGAAAAACTCCTTCGGGAAATCCTGCTCTTTCAAACACTTTTTGGATGGCAAGTGCAGCCTGAGGGACGTTTGAAGCATGCTTGAGAAGACCGGTGTTCCCAGCCATCAGGGTAGGAGCGGCAAAGCGGAAAACTTGCCAAAAAGGGAAGTTCCATGGCATGACTGCTAAAATGGAACCCAAGGGTTGATAGAATACCTTGGCGGAAGCCCCGTCCGGTAGGTCGATCGATTTGGGTTTGAGGAAATTTTCCGCATTTTCCGCATAATAATCGCAGACCCAGGCACATTTTTCAATTTCAGCTTGGGATTCTTTGATGACTTTTCCCATTTCTTGAGTAAGAATCAGGGCGTATTCATCCAGGTTTTTGCGCAGTTCTTCTGCTGCGGCTTTCATATATTTTTTTCGATCCGAAAAATCTATTTCTCTCCACTTAATGAAAGCAGCCTCGCTTTTGGCTAAGGCTGCTTCTAGTTGGACCTCGTCTAATGGATCGAATTCCTTTAAAATTTTACCCGTGTAGGGATTGATAGATTTGATCATTAGTCTTTGATGGGTTTTCCTTCATTTTTCCAGGCAGTAATGCCTCCGTCAAGCATGATTACGTGTTTAAATCCTGCGGCTTTCATAGCTGCTCCTGCTTTGGCGGTTCTCTTTCCAGAACGGCAATAAATCAGATAGGTTTTAGATTTATCCAAGCCTTCAATTTTTTCGGGGAAATCTTCAGCTAAGAAATCAAGGTTTTCAGCGCCGGAAATATATCCTTCTTTCATCTCTTCAGGAGTCCGGATATCCAATAATGTGTTTTTCTTTTTGCTGATTAGTTTTTCAAATTTTTCAACCCCCACAACTTTAGCAGAATCTTGTAAGGATTGGGCCTGTGCATAAAATGCCAAAGTCAGTAGGAAAAAGCTCAGGATGGCTGATTTTAGATAATTTTTCATAGTCATTAATTTTTGAGTGCGGTACTTTCCATACATATTCGGGGAGAAATTAATTCCTTTCTCCACAAATGTCCACTAAAATCGCGCTCATGTCAGATTCTCACGGTTACATTGATCACAAAACCTTAAAATATCTAGAGGAAGTAGATGAAATCTGGCATGCGGGGGATATTGGAAGTCTAGATCTCATGGATCAACTTCCAAAAGGAAAAGTCATCAGGGCAGTATTTGGAAACATCGATGATGGGAAAATTCAGGAAGTTTATCCTGAATGGAATGAATTTGAAGTTGATGGAGTACGGGTTTTAATGACCCATATAGGAGGGAAGCCTCCGAGGTACGCTAAGGGAGTCAAAGCAAAAATAAAGGCTAATAATGCCCAATTATTTATTTGTGGGCACTCTCATATTTGCAAGGTGGAGTTTGATCCGAACCTTAACTGCCTTTATATGAATCCCGGTGCCATAGGACAGCAAGGATTTCATCAAATGAGAACCTTTTTGCTCTTTGAGATTGAGCAGGGCAAGGTAAAAAATCTGCAGGTTGTTGAATTAGGGAGAAGAGGCCGCTTCTAGGAGTTTGCCGAAAAGTCACAAAAAAAGCGGCAAAAGCCGCTTTAAGATGGTATTGAAATAAATTATTTCTTTTCGAAAGATTTTTTCAATTCTTCAACGTCCACGTTTTTAATAACTGGCTTTGCAGTCAACTGCTTGATTTGAGCAACACGTGTATTTTGACCTTGTCTTTTTCTTCTAAGTTTTCTTTTCAGAGTAGTAACTGCCATGACTATATCTTTTTATGTATTGGATTCGAATCGGACGGCAAAGGTAGAAAAACATTTGCTTAATGTCTAAATGAGCTTTGGAAAATATTTTGTAAATCCACAAGAAACCAAGCTATTCTGCATTTTTTGGATAAATTTGAACCTCAAATCACCAAAAAGTTTCATGCAAAAACCTAGTTTGCCAAAAGGTACAAGAGATTTTGGGCCAATTCAGATGGCCAGACGAAATTTTATTCTGGATACAATCAAGGAGACTTTTCAGATTTTTGGTTATCAGCAGTTGGAGACACCTGCGATGGAAAATCTCAGTACTCTCACCGGTAAATATGGGGATGAAGGGGATCAGCTCTTATTCAAAATCCTCAATAGTGGAGATTTTTTGAAAAATGTTACCGAGGAAGATTTGAAAAATGGAGCTGCGGCAACCTTATCAAAAGTATCCGAAAAAGGACTTCGATATGATTTGACGGTTCCTTTTGCACGATATGTGGTGATGAACCGACACGAATTGACCTTTCCATTTAAGCGCTTTCAGATTCAGCCAGTTTGGCGGGCAGATCGACCTCAGAAAGGACGATATCGTGAATTTTACCAATGTGATGCGGATGTGGTAGGGACTGATAGTTTGCTCTGCGAAGCGGAAATTATTCTGATGATTCGTCAGGTGTTTCAAACCTTGGGGATTGATGATTTTAGTATTAAAGTAAATAACCGGAAGGTATTGACAGGTATTGCAGAGGCTATTGGTGAAGCTGGAAAGGAGGGGCCTCTCTGTGTTGCAATTGACAAACTTGATAAAATAGGAAAGGAAAAAGTCGAAGATGAGTTGCGTCAACGTGGATTTGGAGAAGAAGCTATTGTTAAACTTCAGCCCTTGTTCGATGCAAAGCCGGAAGACTTTGAGGCTGGCTTGGAGTTTTTACAGGAATTTCTTCAAAGTAGTGCCATCGGCCAACAAGGTTTGACGGAGTTGAAAGAGACCTTGGAGATCCTGGCTAGTCTGGGAGGTAATAGGGACCATGTGGTTTTTGATTTCTTGTTGGCGAGAGGCTTGTCATATTATACTGGGGCTATTTTCGAGGTTAAGGCCCATGGAGTGAAGATCGGATCCGTTAGTGGCGGAGGAAGATATGATGATTTGACAGGAGTATTTGGAATGCCGGGCGTTTCGGGTGTTGGTTTTTCATTTGGAGTAGATCGCTTGTATGATGTCATGGAAGAATTGGGGCTCTTCCCAGAAGATAACCTTTCTGCTCCTGAGCTTTTGCTTGCTCATTTCGACCAAAAAGGCTTTGAATACGCGGCTGGTTTATTGAGCCAAGTGAGAGCTAAAGGAATCCGTGCAGAGCTTTACCCAGATCTTACAAAACTCAAAAAACAGCTGGATTACGCAAGCAAAAAGGGAATTCCCTTTGTAGGTATTTGTGGCGACGCTGAGATTGACTCAAAAACTGTCGCGCTCAAAAACCTGTCCACAGGAGAGCAGGAAACAGTTTCTTTGGATCAATTAATCAATCGACTTATCTGAGGGGACTTATTCCACCCGTTTGATTGACCGAATAGGAATGGTTACTCCGCTTTTAAGGACTACGAAATCAGACCCGACCGCCCAAACGGTCGTGTAAACTTGATATGTTTTGCCATCAGAGGAGAGAAAAGTGATTTTAACCTTAGTTTGAAGTAGGTTGCCCAGTGTTTGTGAGCGATGAAGATTCTGGAGCCGAGCTTTCATTTCTTCAGGGTGATTTAAAACATCCCCTTGGCTGAAAAGAATAGTGCCAACCTGTTCTTTTTCTATTCGTTCTATCATTTCCATGTTTAATCATTTGGTTGTGATATAAAGACAGGTTTTATATGGAAAAAGTTACAGAAAATAAACTTATGGTTTGTATAAGTTTTATTTTGCAAAATAATATTTGGAAAAAGATAAAATTATAATAATAAAAATAAGAGACTGATATGTTTGATTTTATGAACATGATGAACAAAGTCAAAGAAGCCCAGGCTAAGATTAAAGAGGCCCAG
The DNA here is from genome assembly GCA_013373335.1 of Cyclobacteriaceae bacterium. Classification (GTDB taxonomy): domain Bacteria; phylum Bacteroidota; class Bacteroidia; order Cytophagales; family Cyclobacteriaceae; genus Algoriphagus. Next base: position 9,389 of record JABXHZ010000424.1, read on the forward strand.
GGAAGGCTTGTTCATTTAACGGCTGAGGGGGAATCCGGTGCTGGGATGGTCAAAGTGACCGTAAATGGTGAACGTAAAGTGATCAAAATCGAAATGGATGAATCACTAATAACTCCACAGGATAAAGAAATGCTGAGTGATCTCATTGTGGCTGCAACCAATATTGCCATGGAGAGAATCGACGCGAAGATAAAAGCAGAAATGAAAGCTGCTACCGAAGGTATGATTCCAAATATTCCAGGCATGGACTTGGGTGGTATGTTTGGATGAAAACCTGTGCCATTGTCATATTGAATTACAATGGAGGGGAAACGCTTGCCCGTTTCCTCCCTTCTGTTTACAATAATTCCCAATTTGACATTTGGGTAATAGATAATGCCAGTACCGATCAGTCTTTGGCTTTTCTAGAAAAAGAATTTCCCCAAGTTTTTGTAGAAAAACTTCCTCAAAATTTCGGGTATGCCGGAGGGTATAACCGCGGTCTCGAAAAATTAAAAGGACAATACACCTATTATATCCTACTTAATTCAGACGTGGAGGTCACTCCGGATTGGGATATAATTTTGGTTGATTTTTTACAGCGAAATAGCAATGTAGCTGCTGTCCAACCCAAAATTCTCTCAGCATTGGATCGAAATCAGTTTGATTATGCAGGCGCTGGAGGAGGATTTTTGGATTCCTTATATTATCCCTATTGCAGAGGGAGAATTTGGAACTATATAGAAAATGACGAGGAGCAATACGAGGATGATTGTTTAGTGGATTGGACATCCGGGGCTTGCTTTGCGCTTCGGGCCGATCTTTTTCATGAATTGGAAGGCTTCGATGATCACTTTTTTGCACACATGGAAGAAATCGATCTTTGTCTGAGAATCCGACAACTCGGATTGGACTTGGCTTATACTTCCAGAAGTACAGTTTATCATTTAGGAGGGGCTACCTTGGACCGTTCCAGTCCCAAAAAATTAGAGCTGAATATTCGGAATAGTCTCTCAATGATTTACAAAAATCATCCAGCCTCCTCTTTTTGGAGGGTTTTTGTTCAAAAAGGCGTCCTTGAACTGATCGCCGGGATCGGATATTTCTTTCAGGGTAAGCCTGCTTTGGGTAAAGCAGTATTCAAAGGGTATACAGGTTTTTTTCGCCAGAAATCTCTTTTCAGTCCGGGGGAAAACAAAAAAAAGGTCTCCTTTTTGGGACCTTCGCGTTATGTGTTTATTGATTTTTTCTTCCGGGGAAGAAAGAAATTTTCCCAGCTTTAATCAAAAAGCACAGGGTTATTCATTTTTCTGAAGTACTTTCGGATTTTCATCATCATGGCCATGGATACATAAACAATCACCGGAGAGCCAAGCGTGATGAAAGAAGAATAAATAAAAAACAACCGGATGCTATCAATGGGGAAATTGAATTTTTCTCCTAACCTGGAACAAACGCCGAAGGCTCTTTCTTCAAAAAACAATTTCAGTTTTTGCATGGTATTCGGTTTGTGGTTTTCTAAAGTTAAAAATACTCTCGAGAAGTATAAAGCAAAATGTCTGCCCGATTGTTCCCGCAAATTAAAAATTTTCTTTTCCTTTTATTGATTTTCTGGAGCGCTTTTTCCCAAGCTCAAGAATATCGCTTTATAGAGAATGTGCAGTTGAATCCTGAAAAACTGGAATATTTCCGGGATTCAATCAGGTTTAGCGTGAAGGGTTCCATTCCTATTGAATCTGTGGTAACGCCGAGAAATCCAAAGGCAATTTTGGTATTCAGATCTTCCTCAAATTCATTGGACCTTGGTGAGTTGGATTTAAAGAAAAATTTATCGGATTACAGTTTTGATGCTGACTTTCGAATTGCTTTTCAACCTTGGATGCAGGAAGGCTCGTTGGAATTACAGTTTTTTCAAGGGAAAAAAGAAACTTCTGATCCTTTTGAAAAACGGGTTTTGGCTCAGGGAATTATCCTGACACCTTTTTTAGCAAAAGTCGGTAAGGCTAGTCCCAATGAACCCATTCCTGACGTGGGTTTGATAATTCCAGCAGGCGTCGTCGATCGGGGAGCCTCTCAAAGCAAAACCTTTTTGATTCAATTTGATCCGGGTTCATCCGATTATCGATCCACCACATCCAATGAGCAACAGCTGGAATCCATTAGGGATTTTGTCACAGAGAACCCAGATGTCCAATCTATAAAAATCACCGGCATTCAATCTCCTGAAAATTCAGAAGGTAAAAACAGCAAATTGGGAATGGACCGAGCATTGAGCGTGCTTCAAGAGATTAAAGACAAAAAACTTTTTCTTCGGGATTCTATCATTGAGGTTGGATCGAGGTGGAATGATTGGTTTGATTTCCGTTTGTTATTACGGGATTTTTCGGGGCTGTCTACCTCTGCCAAAGACCAATATTATGATGTCTTGATGAATGGGGATGATTTTTTAACCCAAAAGGAAAAATTGAAAAGGGTTAGAGGCTTTGATCAAGTGTCTAGGCAACTTTTTCCAAAATTAAGAGCAGCAAAAATCGAAGTGATTGCAAAGCCGGGAATGGGAATCGGCTTAGCCAAGATGAGCGTTTTGAAAAAAGAATTGACAGGAAACTCTTCAAACAGTGAACTTGAATTTTTGGATTGGGCCTTGGCTGCTGAAAGCTCACCGAGGCTTGAAGAAAAATCCCAGATCTATATCAAGATGACGGAATTGTTTCGATCTCCTCTACCTTATAATAATTTGGCGGCGGTTCGTATGCAGCAGGCTCAGCGAACCTTTGATCTAGATGAAAAAGAGAATCTTTGGGCTGAGGCTGAATGGTTGCTTCAACAAGCTTTACGAATTGAAGAGAATCCCTACTCTTTACACAACATCGGGCAAATATTAGCATTAAGAGGATATTATTGGGAAGCTTATAAATATCTATCCAACGCATCAGTCTTGACCAAAAATCCGGATTTCTTAAAGCGAAATGAAGCTCTTCGAGGTGCTCTGGATATTTTGAGGGGAGATTATAAGTTGGCGACCTTGCGCTTTGATTATGAATACACCGAGCCATCTGCATACTTTAATAAAGGCCTGGCTCATTTTTTAGCCAAAGAATATGCAAAGGCTTCTTTGGCATTTGAAGAATCGGTTTTTTTGAGCAGGGAGTTTGGATATGGTTATTATGGTTTGGCCTTACTGGCAGTAAATGCCGGTCAACCGGAAGTAGCAAGCATCCAACTTCAAAAAGCAATCTCAGCAAATGAGGAGCTATACAAGTGGATGTTATTTGATCCAAGCTTTGAAGAAATCAGAAATTCTGAAGAATTTTTTGACATAATTAGAAAAGACTGATTTTACCGATTTTAACAAAATTTCAATTGTTTCTGAGGGAGAGAAGAACCGATTTTCCAAAGATTGAATAAGTAATCTTCTGAAATTCAGGAAAATTACTGCCAGTCCATCCTAGAATAGCAAATTAGGTTTTGTTAAAATTATTTCCATCCATAGAATATTTATGCTTAGAAATTTGAATTTTGTTTTAGATTCTTTAACATTGATGATTAAGAAGTACAATAAACCATAAGAAATAACCGCCTATGACCAATAAGACTTAGTATTCTGTTAGCTCAAAAAGCATCTTTCGATGCACTCAAACCTTTAAGGCGTAAGCCTTTTGCAGGTATTCGTACCATGGTATAATAGCAATAGAAAGCCCAATTTTGAAGGACATTATCTATTGCAATTATTTTGAGAATAATCGCAAACGATTGCATAATCAATTAACAGACAAGTATTTGAGATTAATCTTGTTACCCAATCTATCTATGTTTATGAAAAATGTTTACAAAAGCCTAAGTGCGCTTTTAATGCTCTTAGTATTCGCCAGTTCCGCAGCCATGGCGCAGCGGGTTGTAACTGGTACAGTGCTGGACGAGTTTGATGTAGGGTTACCGGGTGTTTCTGTCCTAGTGAAAGGAACTACCACGGGTACTGCTACTGACATTGATGGAAAATTCTCCCTCAATGTTCCGAATGACCAAGCTGTTCTAGTTTTCTCTTTTATCGGTTATGCCACTATCGAACAGGTAGTAGGTAATCGAAGTGTCATCGATGTAAAGATGGCTCCAGATGAGCAAACTTTGACCGAATTGGTTGTAACCGGTTATACAATTGATAGCCGAAGAGAGACTACTGGTGCGATTGCAACAGTGGATCCAAAAGATTTGACAGTAATTCCTACCGGTAACGTAGAACAAACCCTTCAGGGTCGTGTATCCGGTGTAACGGTAATTACGAACGGTCAGCCAGGTACTTCTTCAATTATTCGTGTTCGTGGTTTCGGTGCCTTCGGTGGTAACGAGCCATTGTACATTGTTGATGGTGTTCCTGTAGGATCGACAGACTTCTTGAATCCTGATGACATTGAGTCTACTACAGTATTGAAGGATGCTGCTGCAGCCTCTATCTATGGTGCTCGTGCTGCTAACGGTGTAATTATCTACACTACCAAGCGAGGAAGAAGAGGAAACCAAAAGCTTCGAGTAGATTACAACGGTATGTTTGGTTTGACTACTCCTGGAAAAGGTTTGGACATGATGAATCCACAGGATTTTGCAACCTACACTTGGTTGGCTGAAACTAACCAAGCTGCAATTGATGGTCGTGCTCCTAATTATGGTCACCCACAATTTGGTACTGGAACATCACCAGTTTTACCTTACTATATCAACGTAGGTGGAGCTGCCGGTGTACCTGGACCACTTTCAGCTGCTGAAATTGAGCAGCAAAGAGCACTTTACAATGTTGATCCTACTAAAGGACCTGTTCATCAGCTTGTAAGAGCTGCAACTGGAGAAGGTACTGACTGGTATGATGCATTGACAAGAAATGCTCCTTTGAACAGACACTCTATTGGTTTGAGCGGTGGTTCTGAGACAAGCCGATTCTTCATCGGTTTAGGTTATCAGGATCAGGCAGGTATCATGATTGTGAATAACTTCCGAAGACTTTCTTTCAGAGCAAACTCTGAATTTGATGTAACGAAGCGATTCCGTATCGGTGAAAACTTCCAAGCTACTTACCGTCAGGTATTAGGTCAGCAAGGTGGTACTGGAGGTCGAGGGGTTTCTGATGATGAAAACGACATCCTTCAAGCATTCCGTATGCCATCCATCATCCCAGTTTATGATGAGTTTGGAGGATATGCAGGTACAGCTGCTCGTGGTTTCAACAACCCACGTAACCCTGTAGCTAACCGAGAAGGTCAGCGTGATAACAGAAACTTCAATGCCAACGTATTTGGTAACGTTTATGCAGAATATGACATCTTGGATGATTTGAGATTCAGAACATCTATTGGTGGTCAGTATAATAATTACTACTTCTGGGGTTATTCCAGATTGCAGTATGAAAACTCTGAAAACAACTCTGCATTCGGTTACAACGAAGGAGCAGGTTTCGTCTTTGGATGGACCTTTACCAATACGCTTTCTTGGAAAAAAACTTTCGGAAAGCATGCGTTTGACGTGATTGTTGGTCAGGAAGCATTGAATACAGGTGCAGGTAGAAACATTTCTGCTAATGGTCAGAACCCTTTCTCAAAGGATCCTGACTTTATCAACATTTCCAACTTGCCAGTTTCTTCTCGTCAAGTAAACTCTGACTTGTTTAAGGGTGTAAACTTCAACTCTTACTTTGGACGTGTGAATTATACGTTCAATGACAAGTATCTTTTCAGTGCTGTTTTAAGACGTGACGGTTCTTCCCGATTTGGTGCAAATGCGAGATATGGTACTTTCCCTGCATTCTCTGCAGCATGGAGAATTTCTTCTGAAGAATTCTTGTCAAGTGCTACATGGATTGATGATTTGAAAATCCGTGGTGGTTGGGGTCAAATGGGTAACTCCAACAACGTAGATCCTAACAACCAGTTCTCTTTATACGGTGGTGATGTAGGAGCTTCTTCTTACGATATCACAGGTTCTAACTCTTCCGCACAAATTGGATTTAGAAGAACTCGTATCGGTAACCCTAACGCACAGTGGGAAACTGCAGTAACTCAAAACGTTGGTTTTGACGGTACCTTCTTTAATGGAAGATTGGATGTGATCTTCGACTGGTGGAAGAAAGATACTAAGGACTTATTGTTCACAGTGCCAATTCCTTTGACTGCAGGTAACAACGCTGCGCCACCGGCTGTAAACATTGGTCAGATGTTGAACAGAGGTTTGGACCTTTTGGTTAGTACCCGAGGTAACCTTTCTTCTTCTTTGACTTATGAATTGACTGTTACAGGTTCAACATTGAAGAACGAGATTGTAGCTTTGGCTCCAGGTTTGGAAATCATTACTTCCGTTAACCCTGCTTATCGAGGTATCCGTCCAATCAGAAACTCTGTTGGACAGCCACTTTCAACATTCTTCGGATATAAAGTTGTGGGCTTGTTCCAGAGCCAAGAAGATGTAAACTCTAGTGCTGAGCAAGTGGGTGCAGCTCCAGGTCGATTCAAGTATGAAGACACCGATGGTGATGGTGTGATCACTCCAGATGACAGACAAGTTTTGGGTAATCCAATCCCTGACTTCACTGGTGGTGTTAACTTCACTGTAGGTTACAAAGGTTTTGACCTTTCTGCTTACTTGTATACATCTATTGGTAACGAAGTATGGAACCAGTCTAAGTGGTTTACTGACTTCTTCTCTACTTTCGAAGGTGCTGCGATCTCTGAGCGTTTGAAAGACTCTTGGTCTCCTCAGAATCCTAATGCTACTATTCCAATCGTAGACCGTTCTTCTACTTTCTCTACTTCAACTGTTGAAAACAGCTACTATGTAGAGGATGGTTCTTACTTAAGACTTCAGAACGTGACTCTTGGATATACTCTTCCTCAGAATCTTCTAGACAAGTGGAAGTTGCAAAGACTAAGAGTATTTGCTTCTGCTAACAACCTATTCACTATCACTGGATATGAAGGATTGGATCCTGCAGTAGGTGGAGACGCAGATTTGACGTTCGGTATTGATGTTGGTAACTACCCAGTTACTAGAGGTTATACTTTGGGTCTGAATGTCAGCTTCTAAGTCTAACATTTCACAACGAATCGAGTTATAGAAAATATAATTGATTAAAAATGAAAAATTTTAAATTAAAATTTGGAGCCCTATCATTATCAGCAATGATGATGGTAGCAGTGAGTTGTTCTGACGAGTTCCTCGAAGTTCCACCAACAGGATTGCTTGCACAAGCTCAGCTGTCATCTTTGGCAGGTATTGAAGCTTCTTTGATTGCAGCATATTCTCAGGTGAATGGACGAGGTAACCGTCTCGGTTCCCCTTCCAACTGGGTTTGGGGAAGTATTCGTGGGGGAGAGGCTAATAAAGGTACTGACCCTGGTGACTTTACCACCATTAACCCAATTCAGCGTTTTGAAAATGATGCTGCTTCTGGTGAAATGGGGTCAAAGTGGACTGTTTGTTATGAAGGTATTGCCCGAGCAAACAACGTATTGAGACTATTGCAAGAGCCAGGTCCAGATGTAACGGATGCTGATGCTACTCGATTGGCAGCTCAAGCAAGATTCCTTAGAGCACACTTCTATTTTGAATTGAAGCGTGACTACAACAATACGCCTTATGTTGATGAGACTGTTGATTATGGTTCTGGTTTGGAAGAAATCAGTAATAACCAAGATCTATGGCCATTCATTGAGGCAGATTTCCAATATGCAATCGACAACCTTCCTGCTACACAATCTCAAGTGGGTCGTGTGAACTCATGGGCTGCAAAAGCTTATATGGGTAAGGTTTACTTGTATCAAGGAAAATTCTCTCAGGCAAAATCCATGTTTGATGATGTAATCGCTAATGGTGTAACATCCAATGGATTGAAGTATGACCTAGTGCCTTACTATGATGACATGTTCCGCGGAGCAAATGATAACCATCAGGAATCTGTTTGGGCTTATCAGTCTGCTGCAGGTACAGGATCTGTATTGAATGCAAACCCTGAGTTTGACTTGAACTTCCCATACAATACCGGACCTGCTGGACCGGGTAACTGTTGCGGATTCTTCCAGCCAAGCTTCACTTTTGTGAATGCATTTAGAACTGATGCAAATGGTCTACCATTGTTGGATAAGTCTTACAATGACCCTGCAAACAGAGTTGTAAATGATATGGGTATCGAATCAAGTGCAGACTTTACTCCAGATGCAGGTAACTTGGATCCACGTTTGGATCATACAGTAGGACGTAGAGGAATTCCTTACCTAGACTGGCAAGATCATCCAGGTGCTGCTTGGATCCGAAACCAGCCAAATGGTGGTCCTTACTCTCCTAAGAAGTATGTATATGCTCGTTCTGAGCAAGGTTCCTTCCAGGATAACTCTTCTTGGACTCCTGGTTACACTGGTATCAACTTCATGATCATCCGATTTGCTGACGTGCTTTTGATGTCTGCAGAAGCAGATATCGAAACTGGCAACTTGGAAAGTGCTCGTGCTAAGGTGAACCGTGTACGTGAAAGAGCTATGAACTCCAAATTGATGAGAGAAGATGGTACGATGGCTGCTAATTATGTAATCTCTACTTATGATACTCCTTGGACAGATGCAAATGCTGCAAGAACTGCTGTTCGTATGGAAAGAATGCTAGAGCTTGGTATGGAAGGCCATAGATTCTATGATCTAATCAGATGGAATACTGTTCAGGAAGAACTAGATTTCTACTTCGCACTTGATGCAACTATTTTGACTGGTGCTTTGGGTGGTGCTAAATACTCTGATAAGTATCGTTGGGTACCAATCCCTCAAGATCAAATTGACTTAGTTGGATCTGATATATTGATTCAGAATCCTGGATTCTAATCATCAAATTAAAAATTTAAAAAGGGACCGAATTTTGGTCCCTTTTTTTGTTTACAGACAGTCAATTCTGGTTATTTTTTTTTTGCCCTATTTGATTAAATAGTAATTTCAAGACTAGTATTCACCCCCGCTGAATTATGAAGATTAAAATTACTATAACCTCCCTCATTCTTTCATTCGTTCTATTCTCATGTAAAAAGGATGATACTTTATTTGAATTGAAATCCCCCGATGAAACAGGAGTTTATTTCAATAATGAAATCGTAGAGACGGATTCTTTCAACATCCTTACAGATGAATACATCTTTAATGGTGGAGGTGTAGCAGTCGCTGATTTTGACCAAAATGGATATCCGGATTTATTTTTTACAGGTAACCAGGTTGCTAATAAATTATACCTCAATCAAGGTGATTTTAAGTTTAAAGATATTTCTGAAGTTGCTGGAATTTCCGCATCTGATAAATGGTGTACCGGAGTGACCGTGGTTGATATCAATGAGGATGGTTGGATGGATGTTTATGTGGTCGCAGCCATGAAAACCGGAACTGGAGAACGAAATAATCTACTTTTTGTCAATCAAGGAAAGAATTCTGATGGATCTGTTTCCTTTCAAGAAATGGCAGCAGCTTATGGAATAGCCGATTCAGGGAATGGAATGGGAGCCGCTTTCGTGGATTATGACTTGGATGGAGACTTGGATTTGTATGTGTTAAACAATGAACAAAGCAAAATCACGCCTTCAAATTACCGGGAAAAAATCACCGATGGAACAGCAATAAATAATGATGCTTTCTACCGAAACAATGGAGATGGGTCTTTTACCAATGTGACGCAGGAAGCAGGTATAACCATTGAAGGCTTTGGTTTGGGGCTATTGATTTCGGATTTGAACAATGACGGATGGCCCGATATCCATGTTTCCAATGACTACGTGACCAATGACCTGCTGTACATCAATAACCAGGACGGGACTTTTTCGAATCAAATTTCCAAAAAACTCAAGCATCAAAGTCAATTTTCCATGGGTTCTGATATTGCAGATTTCAATAATGACATGATGCCTGATATCGTCACCTTGGATATGCTTGGGGAGGATAATTATCGGAAGAAAACGACTATTGGTAAAAACTCCTACCAAGTTTATATCAGCAATGAGCAATGGGGCTACGAATATCAGCATGTTCGAAATATGCTTCACATGAATAATGGCCCCGAAGCCCCATTTAGTGAAATAGGAATGTATGCAGGTATGTACCAAACGGACTGGTCTTGGTCTCCACTTTTTGGGGATGTTGATCAGGATGGTTGGCGAGATTTGCTGATTACCAATGGTTTTCCACGGGATATTACCGACAAGGATTTTGCGAATTACCGAGCCGACGTAGGAAATATCGCAACGGTTCGTCAGCTTTTGGATTCTATCCCCATTGTTAAGATCCCTAATTATGCCTTTAAAAACCAAGGAGATTGGACTTTTTCCAATACAGGAAATGAATGGGGCTTGGATAAACCTTCTTTTTCCAATGGAGCTGCTTTGGTGGATTTAGATCTGGATGGGGATTTGGATTACGTGGTCAATAATATCAATGATCCAGCTTTTATTTTTGAGAATGGTTTAAGCGAAAAACCTGAAAAGGGAGACTACCTTAAAATTGAATTGAATGGACCTTCTTCTAATCCTCAAGGCCTTGGGGCAAAGGTGGTTTTGACGTTTTCGGATGGAACAAAACTTTTCCAAGAACAGCAGTTGGTTCGTGGATACATGTCCACACTTGATGCAGCAATGCATTTTGGCCTAGGCCAAAATAAATCTATTGCAGAGCTAAAAGTAATTTGGCCTGACGGTAAAATCAATCAGCTTTCAACGATAGATCCTAATCAAACCCTTTTTGTTTCCTATGCTCAAGCAAAGCCGGGAAATCATTCTGTGGCAATTTTGGATTTGGAAACAGGAAGTCCACTTGTAAATGAGGTGACTGATGGGGTTGGGATTTCTTTTGTTCATCAAGAGCAGGATAAAATCGATTACAATGTGCAGCGTACCCTTCCTCATAAATTAACACAATATGGACCAGCCTTGGCAGTTGGAGACTTGAATGGTGATGGGATGGA
>JABXHZ010000249.1 GCA_013373335.1 Cyclobacteriaceae bacterium
ATTCATGGAGTTTTTCAATCCCCTTGGTTGGATGCGGAATATACCAAGGCTCTTTATAAGCCTACCTCCTTACAGCAACAATACTTTGGGAATCATTTCATTTGGAATAATGATTTTGACAATACAGGTGTAGACAGGATTAAGGGAACTTTAAAAATTGATTTCGGGAAAATCAAAATACGGCCTTCATTGACTATTAATCGTGTCAATAATTACGTGTTTTTCAATGAAGAACGGGTGCCTGAACAGGCGGCAGGTGAAGCTTATATGCTTATGCCGGGAATCCTTACTGCGATTCGAATTGGAGAAAAATTTCAATGGGATACTGAAGTGGTTTTTACTTCGATCTCAGGAGATGCGGCAGATGCATTTCGTATTCCTGAAATTTTTGCCAATTCCAGGTTTTATTTTGATAGCCCAGCATTTAATGATAATGTCTATGTTCAATTAGGATTGGATGTAAGGTATCATTCCGGTTTTTTTGCTGACGCCTATTGGCCTTCCCATCAGCAATTTTACCTACAAAATAGATTTGACGTCTATGCCTATCCGGTGGTAGATGTATTTTTGAATTTCCGTATCAATAGAACCCGAGTATTGTTGAAATACAATCACCTGAATGCTGGTTTGATGAATCGGGAAGGATATTTTGTGACGCCTGATTACACGGGAATCAAATCATTTATAGATCTGGGAATTACTTGGTATTTATTTGATTAAAAATGAGTTGGGAGGAAAGTACTAGACAAAAAATGTTGCATCTCAAGTTGCCTACCGATCCGAGGTGGGTAGGGATAGCTGAAATGCAAATTGAGGATATTTTGGTGGATCATGCCTATTGCGAGCAGAAAGCAGCTTCGTCTTGCATTAGTTTAATTGTCCGATACAGTGATTTAGACTATTTAGTAGATACTTTGACTCCAATTGTGGCGGAAGAATGGGGGCATTTCGAACGGGTCATGGATCAGTTGCGGAAGAGAGGGATGAAGTTTGGGAAGCAGCGAAAAGATGAATATGTGGCTAAACTCAATGACTTCGTAAAAAAAGGGGGGAGCCGGATGGAGCAACTTACTGAGTATTTGTTGATGAATGCTTTGATCGAAGCTAGAAGCTGTGAGCGCTTTAAACTATTGTCAAAAAATATTCAGGACGAGGAACTTCAAAAATTCTATTATGAATTGATGATATCTGAGGCGGGGCATTACGTTACGTTTATCGAAATGGCCCGTAAGTACTATGATCCTGAAAAGGTGAACAAAAGATGGCAGGAATGGCTTGATTATGAGGCAGAAGTACTAAGGAATATGGAATTACGTGGAGATCGAATGCATTGATTTAGGATCAAGGAATTTTGATTTCTTCAAACAGGATTATTTTGTTTTGATTATAATTGAGGATTGGGAGCCTGAAAATTCCCTATATCTGTTTTAAAAGCGGACATTTTATGAATTTGATCGAAAATATGCGGGAGGCGGTGAAGTCCATTCAGGTCAACATCCTCCGAACTATTTTAACTGGGGCCATTATCGCAATTGGGATTTCTTCATTGGTAGGAATGCTTACAGCTATAGATGGGATAAAGGCTCAAATTGCTGAAAGTTTTTCCGGCCTGGGTGCCAACTCATTTGATATTCGAAGTAGGGGATTTTCGGGAGGACGAGCTATTCAGGAAGGGAAGGAAGAAAAATCCTATCCTCCGATCAAATACAAGGAACTACAGCAGTTTAAAAGTGAATTTGGATCCTTTGGGATTTCTACAGTTTTTGTCCGGGTGACAGGTTCTGCTGAGGTTAAGCGAGCTTCCAAAACAAGTGACCCGAATGTGAGGGTTTTAGGAGGGGATGATAACTATTTGGGAATTAAGGCTATAGATCTTAAGGCCGGAAGAAATTTTTCAAGTACTGAAACTCGGTATGGAAACAATGTCTGTATCATTGGAGAAGAAATTCAGGAGATATTATTTGAATCCAATGAAGATCCGTTATCACAGAAGATTACCATCTATGGGCGTCCTTATACGGTGGTAGGGATTTTGGAAGAGCAGGGAGGAGTTGGTGCAGACCAAGGTGCTGATAGACAGATTATTATTCCTGTAGAAAATGCTTCCCGACTTGATACCCGTGGGACATTTCGGTATCAAGCAACAGCAGTGGCATCAGGTCCCGACCGAATTGATTATGAAATGGGGCAAGCGATCGGTATTATGAGGAAAATCCGTCAAGATCGGGTTATTGAGGAAGATTCATTTGAGTTGACAAAAAGCGAATCCGTAGCAGAGAGCTTAGAAGAAGTTGCCGGATATTTACGAATAGGAGGGTTTGGGATAGGATTTATTACCCTTTTGGGAGCTTCTATTGGCTTGATGAATATTATGTTGGTGTCAGTGACCGAGAGAACGAGGGAGATTGGAATTCGAAAGGCATTGGGTGCCACACCTTTGAGAATTCGTCAGCAATTTTTGATGGAAGCGATTATGATTTGCATCTTGGGGGGTGTTTTTGGAGTAATCTTGGGAATGGCAATTGGAAATGTGATTGCCAACATTATTGGACCAGGAGGATTCTTGGTTCCATGGCTTTGGATGTTTGTGTCCTTTGTTATTTGTGTGGTGGTTGGTTTGCTTTCGGGGTATTTTCCAGCCTTCAAAGCCAGTAAATTGGATCCTATTGAATCGTTGAGATATGAATAAAAAAAGAGCGCTGATTTTAAATTCCAGCGCTCTTTTTTTATTACTACCGTTTTATCCAATCCAGGATGACCAAGGGATTCGGCTTAAAATCAAAACTAATCCCACTGCATAAAGCATGTAAATACTTCGAAATTTAGCTCGGGAAGAAGAAGCTTTTTTAGCACGGCTATATCCGATGGTGATCAAAACAATAGCGACAATATTAATTAATGGATGCTCTAAAGCTGTCAACCGAAGTGTTGAATCTGACATGGCATTTCCAGTTTGGAAAAGCTCCAATCCCAACGGACTGACAAAATAAAGAATCAAGCCTAGCAAGAGCTGGACATGGGAAAGGATAAAGGCTACCAAAGCAATCTTTCGATCTTTTTCAGTAAACTCCCGACCACTTAAAGAGCCGATCAGCATAAGAACTATAACGACGATTAACGCGATAAGGACTAAATAGGCAAGTCCGGAATGAGCATGTTGTAATCCTGTATACATGGTGTTTTTTGTTTTTGTGAAAATAGCTGAAAAGCCAAAAAGGTTTTAAGAATTTTTGAATTTAGTCCACATAAAGCACTAAACCTTTTAGATATTCAGTTTCGGGATGAAAGACATTGATGGGATGATCTGCAGGTTGGGATAGTTGGTGAATAATTTTGGTCCTGCGTTTAGCTTCCATTGCTGCAGCGGTGACTGTATGGTTGAACAGCGCTTTGTCCACTACTTGAGAACATGAAAAGGTAAATAAGATTCCTCCTTTTTTTATTCGTTTCAAAGCTTCAGCATTCAATCGCTTGTAAGCCTGGACAGCATTGTGCCGGGCTTTGATATTTTTAGCGAAGGCAGGGGGATCTAAAACGATGATGTCGTAATCATCTACAATTTCTCGAATGTATTTTACCACATCCGCTACTTTAGATTCATGTTTGGCTTTGATTTGAGGGTTAAGAGCTACATTTTCCTCCGTTAACTCGATGGCTTTTGGGGATATGTCAACAGAATGAACCTCTTTCGCACCTGAAAGAAGTGCCAAAACAGAAAATCCTCCCGAATAGCAGAAGGTGTTTAATACTTTTTTGTCTTTGGAATAATCCGCCAAGAGTTTTCGGTTTTCTCGCTGATCTATAAAAAAGCCGGTTTTTTGACCTTTCTCCCAATCGATTCGATAGGTAGCTCCATATTCTTTTACCAAATCCGTTTGTGGTGATCCAAATACCCAGTGATTTTCGGTTAATCCAAAGTTCTTGGGTAGGGTTTCAGAGCTTTTATCAAAAACTGCAGATAGTTTTTTTCCATAACATGCTTGTAATGCCTGAGTGATTTGAGGAATATGCTTATGCATTCCGATTTGATGACATTGAATGACCGCTGTTCCATTATAAAAGTCAATGATTAATCCCGGAAGTAGATCTCCTTCCCCATGGATAAGTCGGTAAACGTTGGTGTCTTGATTATTGGTAAGCCCAAGTTTTTCCCGCAATTGGTAGGCATTTGAAATCATTTCATTCCAGAAATCCTGATCAATCTTTCGCTCCTCAAAACTGATGATTCGGACCATGATCGAACCTTGGGAAAAATGTCCAATTCCCAAAAATTCATTTTGGGAGGAATAGACAGCAACCAATTGACCATTTTCCAAACTTGAAGGCATTTGGGCTATAGCACCGGAAAAAACCCAATGATGTCTGCGTTTCAAAGAAACTTCTTTCCCTTTTTTGAGAGTAATTTTAGGATATTCCATGTTTATGTTTTTGACGGTCAGGGAAATTATAACTTCCGATTACCATGAAAATGATGCTAGCTCCAAGACCATATAGGTGAGCTTCAATTTCAGTTTCAAAATTCAATACTGCCAAGTAACAGATCATTCCAAATACCATAGATAGCAAAGCCCCCATGCTGGATGCTTTTTTCCAATAGAGCCCCGCAGTTAGAGGTACAAAGAGCGAAACCAACATTAATATGGATGCTCCTGCAACCAAATCATAAATATTGGACTCTAGGCTAGCCATCAAAGTGGCAATCAAAGCTACAAAGATGACATTGAATCGAAGGATCCATAAAAAATGTTTGTCTTTAAGTTTTTTCCCGAAATAAGGACGGATTAGGTTTTCCGATATAATAGCAGCAGGCGCCAATAAACCAGAACTTGTGGTACTCATGATGGCGGAAATAAGTGCTCCAAAAAACACAATTTGTACAGGAAGACCTCCATGCGCTAGGATCATTCGGGGTAGAAGCATCTGTGTGTTTTCTAAGGACAACTCCGGATACAAGACCTGTGCTCCTAATGCTATAAACAAAGGTAAAAGACCAAAAGAAAGATAAAAGATGCCAGCTAAATAAGTGGATTGGACTGCTACTTTCTGAGATTTAGCAGACATGACTCTTTGGTAAATATCCTGACTTGGGATAGATCCCAAACCCAAAATAAACCAGGCTCCAAGGTAGTTCATCCAGCTTTGAAAATTTGGTTCTGGAAAAAACGTAAAGCTGTTTTCAGGTGCTTGATTCAAAATTTCCATGACTCCTCCAGCTTCACTTGCAATCATCGCTGCCACCCAAAGCAACCCGATTACAATCATGGTAGTTTGCAGAAAATCGGTAATGGATATTGCCCACATACCTCCTAAAAATGTATAAAAGACAACGATTCCCGCCGATATCAAAATTCCTTGTAGGAGGGTAATATCACTAACTGCACCCAATACCAGGCTTAAAGCAACCAATTGGGCAGCAACATATCCAAAGTAGGCAGGAATCATAAACACGGAGGCAAAGAATTCAATTCTCTTTCCAAATAATTTTTTGAAAACGTCTCCGATAGTTAAAACCTCCATTTTATACATGGGGCGGAGGTAAAACATTCCAAATAAAATTAAACATAGAGCTCCTCCAAATGGATCTTCTATGACTCCGATTAAGCCCTCCTCCAAATAGACTGAAGAGGCACCAAATATGGTTTCTGATCCAAACCAAGTAGCAAATAGTGCAGATGCAGAAAGAAAAAGCGGAAGTGACCTTCCCGCCAAAACAAAATCACCAGAATTTTTGACAAGACGGGAGGACCAGGCTCCGATACCCACTGTAAGGGCCAAATAGGCAATGATGGCAGTGAGCAGCAAGTGTATTAAGTGTTAGCGTACATGGATTCACGAAGCGCTTTGATTTCCTCACTTTCCAGATAATCATCGTAGGAGGTACGCCGGTCAATGACTCCTTTTGGTGTCAATTCAATTACTCGATTGACCGTTGATTGCACAAAAGTATGGTCATAAGAGGAGATAAATACTGTCCCTGAGAAATCAACTACGGCATTGTTGAAGGCAGTGATGGATTCCAAATCAAGGTGATTGGTTGGTTCATCCAAGACCAAAAGATTTGGATTTTGAAGCATCATCTTGGATATCATGCAACGAACTTTCTCTCCTCCTGATAGAACCGTGCATTTTTTTAGCGTTTCTTCTCCTGTAAAAAGCATTCTTCCCAAAAAGGTTCTCACATAGGCTTCCTCTTGGTTGCTTGAGAATTGCCTTAACCAATCAATAAGATTGAGATCAGAATTGAAATATTTGGAATTATCGTTGGGTAGATAGGCTTTATTGATCGTTACGCCCCATTTGAGGTTACCATTTGTGGGCTGAATTTCACCCATTATGGTTTCAAAGAATTTGTTAACCGCCTGTTTGGTTTTTGAGATAAAAGCGATTTTGTCCCCTTTGTCAACCATTAAATTGACATCGGTGAAATACGTGGTGCCGTCTTGAATTAATTCCAGATTTTCAGTCATAAAAATCTGATCCCCAGCTTCCCGTTCAGGCTTGAAAATAATCCCTGGATATTTTCGTGAACTTGGTTCTATATCGTCCACGTTCAGTTTTTCAAGCATTTTCTTTCTCGCTGTAGCTTGTTTGGATTTGGCCACGTTGGCAGAGAATCTGGCGATAAATTCCTGCAATTCCTTCCGTTTTTCTTCAGCTTTTTTGTTTTGATCTGCTCGCTGCTTTAGAGCTAATTGAGAGGATTCATACCAGAAAGTATAGTTACCTGAGTAAATTTTGATTTTTCCGAAATCGATGTCTACGATGTGGGTGGAAACTGAATCGAGGAAGTGACGGTCGTGAGAAACAACAATCACCAAGTTTTTGAAATTCACCAAGAAGTCTTCGAGCCAAACAATCGTTTCAGC
>JABXHZ010000452.1 GCA_013373335.1 Cyclobacteriaceae bacterium
CAGTTCAATACCAATACCCGTTTGGGCTTCAACCGAACGCCAGGTATGATCAATGGTGAGAAAAACATCAATGATAATATCGATATCAGCCAAGGAATTACCATCAGTTCCAACATCAGCAAAAACGTTGATTTCTCGGTAAGTACAACAGGTACTTACACCATCGTGAATTCCAGTTTGCAGGCCAATTTGGATCAGAACTATTATATCCAGGAATCCAATATTCGTTTGTATTTCTCTCCAAACAATGGAAAGCTATTTGTCGGAAACAATATCAACAACATGTTGTATAGTGGACTTTCCGAAGGCTTCGATCAGTCAGTTTGGCTTTGGAACATAGAGGGAGGCTTCCGCTTTGCGAAGAATAACAAGGCAGAATTAAAAGTCATAATCTTCGATTTGCTCAATCAAAACAACAGTATCAGTCGAACCATCTCGGATGTGGCGATTACGGACGTATTTACCAACGTTTTGACACGCTATGGTATGCTGACCTTCACTTATATCATTGGTAACTTCAAGGAGCCTGAGCCTGATGATAGCCCTTGGCGTAGAATGCGTCCGGGTGGAGGAAGAACCTGGTAGTAATTCATTGATTTCTTAAAAGGAGAATAGCTCAGGTTGAAAGATCTGGGCTATTTTCTTTTTGGAAGGGAACTTATCAGCCTTACCCCTCCTCAAAAACCTTAAAAATTGTAGCTTTGTGGCTTTAGAAAGGAAATATCCATGCATCAGGAAAAAATTGAAGCGATAAAGGCTGCTATCGAGGCAGCAGATGCTAACAATGCAGATGAGTTAGAGGCCTATCGAATGAAGTTCATCTCCAAAAAGAGTGTGGTGGGTGAACTCTTCGCTGCAATGGGTCAAATTCCCAATGAAGAGAAGCGCGCCTATGGACAATTGGTCAATGGTGTCAAGCAACTTGCGGAGGCAAAATTCCAAGAGCTTATTGAGAAGGTCAATTCTGCCAATAAAAAAGCAAAATCTGCTGATCTAGATTTGACTTTACCTCCTTCCAATCAAGCTATTGGAGGGATTCATCCTTTAACCGCTACCCGCCAGCGAATCATTGAGATTTTTGAACGAATTGGATTCAACCTTTCCGAAGGTCCTGAAATCGAAGATGATTGGCACAATTTCACGGCTTTAAATTTCCCTGAAAATCATCCAGCCCGTGAGATGCAGGACACCTTTTTTATCGAGAAAAATCCGGATATCGCACTCCGGACACATACTTCCTCTGTGCAGGTGCGGGTCATGGAAAATCAAAAACCACCGATCCGTACGCTTTCTCCTGGGCGTGTGTACCGAAATGAAGCTATTTCTGCACGTGCACATTGTATCTTCCATCAAGTGGAAGGCTTGTATGTGGATGAAAATGTAGGTTTTGCAGATCTGAAGAATACACTCTATCACTTTGCCAAAGAAATGTTTGGAAAGGGAACCAAAGTCCGGTTTCGCCCTTCCTATTTCCCCTTCACTGAGCCAAGTGCCGAAATTGATATTTCCTGTCTGATTTGCGGAGGAAAAGGCTGCACGATCTGCAAAGGAACAGGTTGGGTAGAAATTGGAGGTTCTGGAATGGTCGATCCCAATGTGCTTGAAAATTGTGGGATTGATTCCAAAAAATACACTGGATTTGCCTTCGGAATGGGGATTGAGCGAATTGCCATGCTGAAATATCAAATCAAGGATTTGCGTCTGTTCACCGAAAATGATGTGCGATTCCTACGGCAATTCAGGCCCTTGTTATAGATAAAAATACTGAAACCCCGGCTTAAGCTGGGGTTTTTTCTTTAGTAGGCAAAATCTTTTGATCCACTGGAAATTCTCTGAAAATCAGCTATTTTGCAGTAAGGCTACGCGATTGAAATTACCAAAAAAGCCTTTTAGCATGATGAAGAGAATATTTTTAGTTGCCTTTCTAGGGTTTGTGCTTTTTAGCTGCAACCAAAAAAATCAGGTAGTCGAGGATCAAGTCAATTTGCCGAAGGAGGGGATTGAAAATAAAGAAAAGATAACCTCTTCGATCTTTGGCAACTATGTAGATGCTGGCTATTCTCAGAAAGACCAAGGCTACGATTGGGTTGCTGTCATGGTCAAACCAAGAACAGATCAGAGTATTTTCATTTCTGTTCGTTCTAGGGCCGATCAGAAAAAGCCAACCTGTACTTTTGATGCGATTGCCTATTTGCAATCCGAAAATACTTATGAGGTGTCTAATGATGGCAAAAGGATCATTTTTGCCTTTGATGAAGATCAGATTCAAATTTTTACCGAAAATCCAGCAGATCAAGATGCACTCTATTTTTTTTGTAGTGGAGGAGCGACCCTAGAAGGAACTTATTCCAAGATTTCTGAAGCGCTCGATGCCGATCAGATTGATCCGACGCTTTTCAGCAAGATCCTAAATCTTCAGGGTGTGGGATTCAATGTATCATCTGTTAGAGAAGAAGGCATAACTAAGCTGAGCATTTTCACTTTTGGGTTGAAGGAGCAAGAGTATAATGAAACCATGGACCTGATTGGAGAACAGGTGGTAGACGCAGAAGTAGAGGATTTGGATTCAGACGGTTCTCCGGAATTGGTGGTATATACCCAGTCTGATGGGAGCGGTAGCTATGGACAGGTGTATGCTTTTTCCGTGAATAACCTGAAATCCATGAGTCAGGTCTATTTTCCTCCCGTTTCTGAAAATGAGCAAATCAATCAGGGTTACATGGGGCACGACGAATTTGCCTTAGTCGAAACATACCTTGTTCAACGCTTTCCGATCTATTTAGAGGGAGACCCGAATACGAATCCTTCTGGAGGAGTTCGTCAAGTTTCTTATAAACTGGTTCCTGGGGAGGCGATGAAAAAATTTGAGGTCGATCAGGTTAATGAATTTGAAAAATAAATAAGAGCATGAGATCACTGTTTAAAGACCGTAATTCAATTTTTATTCTAACCCTAGGAGCAATCGCAGGGGGCTTTGTTCATTGGCCCATCCCCTATGAAGAGATGGCAATGTCAAGCCAACCTTATGTTCTGAGAATGGGGATTGCTGGCGTTTTTGTAGGGATAATTGGGGCAATATTAAAAAAGAAAACACCTCTTATGGTGTCCTTTTTAGCCACAGCTGGCTTTGCGCTAGCGATATTTATTCGTGTTGCTTTTGATATGTTCGCTATAGGTTCTTCCTCCCACAATCTTTGGCCTTTCGAGATTCTAATTATTGTATTGATCTCCTTTCCAACCTCCCTAGTGGGTGCTGGACTGATAGGCTTGATCAATAAATTCTTGATCAAAAACTGACCGGTCTTTTCTTCCTGTTCAAAAACAAAATCGCCTATGGAAAATTAACCACAGGCGATTTTGTTGACACGATTGTTATGACGCCCCCCCTCGAAATCTGTAGTGAGGAAGGTTTCAACCATGTTTTCAGCATCTTGATAATTGACAAATCGGGCAGGCAAGGCAATCACATTTGCATTGTTATGCCGTCTTGCCAAAGAAGCTAAGGCTGTGTTCCAGCAGAGTGCAGCACGGATTCCTTGATGCTTATTAGCAGTCATCGCCACACCATTTCCACTTCCGCAAATGACGATGCCCTGGTCAAATTCACCATTTTCGATCGCGGTACAAAGTGGGTGTACATAATCCGGATAGTCCACTGAAGCATCTGAGAAAGGTCCAAAATCCTTCACCTCATATCCTTGTTTTTGAAGCTTTTCGATTAATGCCTTCTTGTACTCGAAGCCGGCATGGTCTCCGCCGATTGCAATTTTCTTGGCCATGTGTGTATAAGTTTTAATCGTTTTCTTCTTCTCTTTCCCGCTCGTATTCTGCCTCCTTCAAGGCTCGCTTCTTTTCCAATCGCTTAGCAATATTGATCCCAGCTTCATACAATACCAAAATTGGCATAGCAATGAGCAATTGGCTAATTACATCTGGAGGAGTAATGACTGCAGCCAAAACCAAAATCACGACAATTGCATGTCTTCGATAGGCCTTCAGCATGCGGGAAGTGACCAATCCAGACATGGACAGGAAATAAATAACTACCGGTAATTGGAACATGATGGCTGAAGCCAAAACCAGCATGGTCAAAGTAGTCACATAGGAGGTAATATCAAATTCATTCAGAATGGACGGATCCAACTGATAATTTGATAGGAAGTTTATGGATAGTGGAGATAGGATGTAATAGCCAAATGCTGCTCCCATAAAGAAAAGTAGACTGACGAAAAAGACAGCTCCCCGAGCGGCCTGTTTTTCTTGATCATACAGACCCGGGCTGATGAATCGCCAAACCTCCCAAAAGACATAAGGGAAAGCAACAATGAATCCTACAACAAAACTTGAAGTCATGTGCATGGAAAACTGCCCTGTCATTTGCCGGCTCTGTATGGTGAAGGGAAGTTCATCTATACAAAGCGCTGGCATATTTACATAGCTGGCCAAATCGCATAGAACCCGGTAGGTAAAGAAATCAATCTTGGATGGTCCAAGAATTACCATTCCGAAAACGATACTCTTGGCTAAAAATGCAATGACTGAAAAGATCAAAATAGCAGCGATGGACCTCAATAAGTGCCAACGCAAAGCTTCCAAATGATCCAAGAAGGACATGCCTTCCTCTTCTTCTTGATATTGGTCTAATGCCACTTTTCTCGTTACAGGTTAGTATAAAGGAAATTGAACCATCCATTCATTGACTTCCGCCCGGATTTGATTCAAAATAGCCTCATCTGAATGATTCATCAAAGCTTTGTCAATCAATCCTACGATTTTGCGCATATCGTCTTCTTTCAGACCTCGAGTCGTTACCGCTGCAGTACCTACACGCATTCCGGATGTCACAAAGGGGGATTTGTTATCAAAAGGCACCATATTTTTATTGATGGTGATATCCACTTTGCCAAGGGTTTCCTCGGCAAGTTTTCCTGTGATTTCCTTATTTCGGAGATCAATCAACATCAAGTGGTTATCTGTACCTCCTGAGATCAATTTGTAGTCCAACTTCATAAATTCATCCGCCATAACGGCTGCATTCTTTTTCACCTGCACGATGTAATGCATGTACTCGTCTGAAAGTGCCTCTTGGAAGGCTATGGCCTTGGCAGCAATTATATGCTCCAAAGGCCCTCCCTGTGTTCCTGGGAAAACGCCCATATCCAAAAGGGAAGACATTTTTCGAATTTCTCCTTTTGGAGTCATCAATCCCCATGGGTTGTCAAAATCTTCCCGCATCAAAATCAAACCTCCCCGGGGACCCCGTAAGGTTTTATGGGTAGTAGTGGTTACAATATGGCAATGTTCCAAAGGATCATTCAATAAGCCCCTTGCGATCAATCCGGATGGATGGGAAATATCGGCTAGTAAAAGTGCATCAACTTGATCGGCAATGTCACGAAGTCGTTCATAATCCCAATCTCTGGAATAAGCGGAAGCTCCACAGATAATCATTTTTGGTCTTACAGCCAATGCTTTTTCTTCCACGATGTCGTAGTTGATTACTCCTGTTTCTTCTTCCACTCCATAAAAGTGAGGCTCGTAGAGTTTTCCGGAGAAGTTTACAGGAGAACCATGTGTCAAATGCCCTCCATGTGCCAAATCAAAGCCAAGGATAGCATCACCTGGCTTTAGACAAGCCAGCATCACAGCAGCATTTGCCTGTGCCCCTGAATGTGGCTGCACATTGGCCCAGCTTGCACCAAAAAGTTCCTTAGCCCGATCGATTGCAATTTGTTCGATCTCATCGACAACTTCGCATCCGCCATAGTATCGTTTCTTAGGAAGGCCTTCTGCATATTTATTGGTCAGAACGCTACCTGCAGCCTCCATGACTTGCTTGCTGGTGAAGTTTTCAGATGCAATCAGCTCGATGCCTCGTTTTTGTCTGTCTTCTTCTTTGTTGATGAGGTCAAATACAACCGTATCTCTTTTCATAATCAAGGGGTTTGAAAGCCTAGCTGTAGCAAAAAACAGAAAAGGCCAATGCTAAATGAAGTCCAAAAATAGCCCGAAAGTCCTTATTATCCAATGTGGATAGGAATTGAAATTTGGGGAAGGGAAAAGCTGAATTTTTGATCCTTTTGGTAAGGGTAATCCAAAGCCTCAAATAGAAAAAGCATGGATGAAAATCTCTATTTTCGGGAAATGATTGATTTTAAATTCAGACCGGAATCTTATTTTTCTGAAGATACCACTTCGGCATTATTGGTACGCTTGCATTATCCCGAAAGCCAATGGGGCGAACAGATTAGTATTTATGCACATAAAATGGACCGGATGATACATTTCGAAGCGGTGGATTTTTATGGAAATGATTACATGCTTTATCCTTCAAAAGTTGAGGAGCCGTTAAGCTTGGAAGACTTGATCTATTTGATCGAGGGTATGCAGGTTAATCAGGACTCTTTTGAGGGAAAAATGGAGTTGGTGATGGACGGAATCCCTGAAGCCAGCAGTCCCTTTTACCCGGATCTGGAAAAATACTTCGAAGAAAAGCGGAAAAACTTTGGATTGGATTAGAAATCCAGATGCTCTTGTCTTTGGTTTTTTATTCCCTGATTTCGAAACCAGTATTCATAGGTCTCAAATTGTAAGCAATCTTTCAAAAGAATTCCTTGATAGTTGAGGTTCTTTAAGGA
>JABXHZ010000319.1 GCA_013373335.1 Cyclobacteriaceae bacterium
ACGACCTATCAGATTCAAGCGATTCCAGCTTCTTATTTGATTGATCCTGATGGAAAAATTATCGCCAAGGATCTTCGCGGCCCAACATTGGAAAGGAAGTTGGAGGAGTTGTTTGGGAAATAAGTTTCTTTCTTCGTGAAATAAGTTCGACTTTGTCTCGCGAAATATGCTCCCTTCGCACGCGAAATACGCCTTCGGCGAAATACACTCCCTTCGGTCGTGAGATATGCATCGTTTGTTCAACAAGATAGAGGGAGCCGTCACTGCGATCCCGAGAATCGGGGGAAGTAGTCTATTGATTTAGAGGAAATACCCTTCGGCGAAATAAACTCATTCCATTCGTGAGGACACTAACGGTGGCATGGAAGTTCGGATATGGAAGTTCGCGATTACAAATCCCGAACAACAAATAGGGGGTGGATTGCAAATCCCGAACAATATAAGTCTTATCGTCACTGCGACGACGAAGGAGGAAGCAGTCCAATGGTAAAAAGAAATAAGCCTTCGGCGAAATAAACTCATTAAGTTCGTGAGGACACGAACGGTGGCTGTTAAATTTCTAAAGTCAGTTCGGGATTACAAATCCCGAACAACAAAACAACAAAACGGGGGCGGATTGCAAATTCCCAACAACATAAACACTTCCCTGTCTTCATTATATCTGCAAAGCTGTCTTCTCTATTAATATGGCTCAAAGCTTCTATGTAAACCACTCCTATACGCTATGCTTTG
The DNA here is from genome assembly GCA_013373335.1 of Cyclobacteriaceae bacterium. Lineage (GTDB taxonomy): Bacteria > Bacteroidota > Bacteroidia > Cytophagales > Cyclobacteriaceae > Algoriphagus. The sequence goes on from JABXHZ010000319.1 coordinate 733, forward strand.
GAACACCAAAAATTTTGAAGCTGTTACCTATTTTTAACCTATTCTCCAACTTGATATGAAGCGAGTTTTGCCATTTTTTTCTATGTTTGCGGGGATTTATTAAATCATCCTTAATCTGTTTCTATGATTAGACGATTGTCTTCTATAGCCATCATATTGGCTTTTTTGAGTTTGTTTTCCTGTGTGTCCAATGAAAAGATCATCTATCTTCAAAATTTGGAGGGAAATGATCCTATTCCAGAAGGAGAATTAATCGAATATGAGGTTCCCGATTACCGACTTCAATACAATGATATCATCGATGTCAATGTGCAAACAGCTCAGGATATTATTGAATTTGGTTTCAATAATCGACCTCCTATGGTAAATAATCAAATGGGCAATATCGCCGGTCAATCTGGTGGAGATATCTATTATATGACCGGTTATACCATCGATCGAAATGGAATGATTCGGCTACCCATTGTAGGTGATGTAAAAGTAAAGGACCTTACCTTGGAGGAAGCGAGAATGGCCATAGAGGAGAAATTACGAGAGTATCTGAAAAATGAACTTTATGTAAAAGTAAAGCTTGGTGGTATCCGCTATTCTGCTTTGGGTGAATTTAGAAGACCTTCCAAGTATGTAGTTCTTCAAGATCGAATGACCATATTTGAGGCCATTGCTAATGCAGGAGATCTTTCGCCAATTGCAAAACGTGATGAAATTCTATTAATCCGTCAATATCCGGATGGTACGAGATTGCATCGAATTAATTTAAATGATAGAAATTTAATTAAATCACCATTCTATTTTATTCAACCCAACGACCAGTTGTATGCTGAACCTATGAAAGTGAGAGAAATTGGAGCAGGAGAAAATGCAGCTCAATCTATTTCATTGGTGATTTCTGCGATCACAGCTACAGCTTTGATTATTAACCTTATTATTGCGCTTAATCGATAATGTATCCAAATAATCCTACAAACCCCCAAAGCCAAACATCTCCCTTTTTGGTACAGCAAGAGGATGAAATTGACTTGAAGGTTTTACTTTTTAATTACCTTCAGTACTGGCCAATTATCTTAATTTTTATGTTTTTGGGTGTGCTGGCCGCCTTTTTATTCAATCGTTTTTCCACACCTATTTATAAAGTAGAGTCCACAGTGTTGGTAGTGGATGATAAACCAACCTTAGGAGCTGATTTGTTTGAGTCTGCAGGTTTAGGGCTTCAAAATAAAAGCAACATTGATAATGAGATTGGGATTATTAAGTCCTATTCTTTAGCAGAGTCTACCATTTCAGTAATGGATATTAATGTTTCCTATTTTGAGGATGACTACTTTAAACCACGACAGATCTATGGAAAGACCCCAATCTATGTAGCCGTCAATTGGAATCGCGAGCAAGTAGTAGGAGGTCTTTTCAAAATAGAAGTTCTAAATGAGGAAAGCTTTGAATTGACGGTTGAAGAGGAGGAAGGAATCTCCGTATTTAATCCTAAAGATCCTTTTTACAAAAATAAGCTGGAATCTTTCGCTTTTCCGAAATCTATCTATTCCTTTGGAGAAGAAATTTCCGGAGAGTTTTATTCCTTCACCATCAATCAAATTTCAGCCCTACCAGGGGAGATTTTTTACTTCCGATTAGTCGACACCCCTTCGCTTGCCCTAAAAATGAAGGAGGATTTGCAGGCTAATCCGCTCAATAAACAAGCCTCTATTTTGACTCTTTCCTTGGAGACTCCGCTTAGAAGGCTCGGAGAGAATTACATCAATACCCTCATGGAGCAATACTTACAGCGGGAATTGAATGAGAAAAATCAAGCTTCAGAAAATACCATTCGCTTTATTGAGCAACAATTGAGTGGTATATCTGATTCTTTGGAGTATTCTGAAAGTCAATTACAGCAATATCGATCCGAAAATCGGATTTTTAATCTTTCGGAAGAGGGTTCTTTGATATTTGAGCGATTGACGGAACTTGAAAAGGAGGAAAGTCAAATAGAACTTAATTTGAAATATCTGGAAACGCTTCAGTCTTATTTAGACAATAATCAATTGGGAGATTTAGTGGCTCCAGCCATTGTTGGAGTTTCTGATCCGCTCTTGACGTCTTTGGTGGAAACGCTGTCTGAATTGCAATCCGAACGCGTGAGGATTTCTGCGACTTTTAACGACCAAACTCCACAGATGCGGGATATCAATTCTCGAATCCAAAGTACATCTAATGCACTGAAGGAAAATGTCCGTTCAGCTATTGGAAACTCCAGGAATACTTTAGCAGATATCAATAGCCGCATTCGAATGATCGAACAAGACATTAATGCCTTGCCAGCTACTGAAAGGAATTTGCTCAACTATACGCGACAGTTCACGATTAATGAAAATATTTACATCTACCTCTTGCAAAAGAAAGCTGAGGCAGAGATCACCATGGCTTCCAATATGCCGAAAAACAAAATATTGGATTTTGCCAAGGCTGGCCAAGAACCTGTAGCTCCCAAGCAAAGCCTTAACCTGCTAATTGGGCTTATCTTGGGATTAATTTTACCGATTGGATTTATTACGATCAAAGACTTTTTGAATACGAAGATTGAGGACCCTAAGGAGTTGGAGAAATCAATCAAAGTACCTTTGATTTCCATGATTGGAAGAAATACTTCTTCCGATAATCTTCCTGTTTTAAATAATCCACGTTCTACGGTTACAGAATCTTTCCGTTCCCTTCGGGCAGATATGGCTTATTTAAGTCCCAATCGAGAAAAGCTTTCGGTTTTGTTTACATCCACGATTTCAGGAGAGGGAAAAACCTTTGTATCCATTAATGTTGCTTCGGTGTTTTCATTAATGGGTAAAAAAACCATTTTGATAGGTTTGGACCTTCGAAAACCAAAGATTGCAGAGGATTTTGGTCAGGTGAATGATAAGGGAATGAGTACCGTTCTTAGTACGGAGATGTCTTGGAAGGAAGTTGTTAAGCCTTCAGGCTTCGAAGGTTTGGATATCATTTTATCAGGACCAATCCCTCCTAATCCTGCAGAGCTTTTGCTTCAGGATAAGTTCGCCAGAATTATCAATGAGATTAAAGACGCTTACGATGTGGTGATTTTTGACTGTCCACCTGTAGGATTGGTTTCCGAAACCAAGGAGCTTTTCAATTTTGCAGATATTAGTTTCTATGTCTTTAGACAAGGCTATTCCATGAAAGGAAACATGGATGTTTTGAATAACTTGGTTGAAAAAGGAGGAGTCAGGAAAATCTATGGTATTTTAAATGATGTCCACATAGACAAAGGCTATGGTTATGGCTACGGATATGGTTACGGCTATGGCTATGGAAATAACTCCTATGGATATCATGAGGAA